>JBMOHG010000272.1:0-4678 GCA_049317965.1 Paludibacter sp. | reverse complement strand
GTAGAATCGGAAGCTGAAAAAATCAAGTATCATTTTTTGGCAGCGCCAAGCGAAATAATTGCAGATGCTTCTGGAAAAGTGAAAAGTTTGAAAGTGGAAATAATGACCGGTGGTAGTATCGATGCTTCGGGAAGAAGAAGACCCGTTTCTACAGGAAAATTTCAGGAAATTCCTTGCGACTCCATAATTCTCGCTGTTGGCGAACGTGTTGATTCAGAATGTGTAACCGACGAAGGATTGAAAGCAACTAAAGATGGGCGGTTGATAGTTGATTCATTCACTTACCAGACTTCACAACCAAGAATTTATGCCGGTGGAGATGCTGTTACCGGACCTGCAACAGCTGCCGAAGCAATGGGTATGGGACGAAAAGCTGCCGAATCAATCGATTTTATGTTGATGAAGGAAAAGCGTTTCCATAAATTATTCAAAGCATTCGAATACAAAAATACAATTCCTGTAAATCCAAAGAAAAGTGCAAAAAACATATCGGAAAAACTTTCTGTAAAAGAGCGAATTGGTAATTTCCAGGAAGTAGAAGTGGGTTACACCGGCGAACAGGCACGAAACGAAGTAAATAGATGCTTGAGGTGTGATGTAAGATGCTGACCCAGTTATCAGTTGACAGTTATCAGTAAATTGTTTAGCACAATTTTTTCAAATTTTCAAATCATCAAATTTTCAAATTTGTTTTCTTATGAAAATCACAATAAACAATCAGCCAGTTTTGGTGAATGAAGGCACAACCATAATGGATGCTTGTCATTCTGTAGGAATCAACGTTCCATCGTTGTGTTATATGAAAGATGTGTCGAGTAATGCGTCATGTGGTGTGTGTGTGGTTGAGGTGAAAGGTGCACGTTCGCTTTTGCGTTCGTGTATAACACAGGTAACTGAAGGCATGGATATTACCACCAATAGCCAACGTGTAAATGAAGCCCGCAAAGTAAATGTGGAATTGTTGCTTGCAAATCATCCTCAAGATTGTCTGATTTGCGACCGTAACCAAAATTGTGAATTGCAACAACTTACATTCGATTTGGGAATAAATACCAAACGTTTTGTTCGCACCCGAAAAGAACAGCTTAAAACTGATGATTCTTCACTTTCACTGGTACGTGATCCCGAAAAATGTATATTGTGTGGACGCTGTGTGGCTGTTTGTCGTGATGTTCAAACAGTTAATGCTATCGATTTTTCTGGTCGCGGATTGAAAAGCAAGATTTCCACTTATATGGAGTTGGGTTTGGGCGTGGTAGCGTGTACAAATTGCGGTCAATGTGCCTTGGTTTGTCCTACCGGTGCAATTACTGAGAAAAGTGCCGTTAAAGAAGTTTGGGAAGCTTTGCATAATCCAGAAAAAGTGGTATTGGTTCAAACGGCACCTGCCATCCGTGTAGGAATTGGCGAAGCTATGGGAATGACTTATGGTAGCCTTGTAACTGGTAAAATGGTAGCAGGATTGCGCCGATTGGGTTTCTCAAAAGTATTTGATACGAATTTTACTGCTGACCTTACGATAATAGAAGAAGGTAATGAATTGATTCATAGAATTAAAAATGGTGGCGTTTTGCCTATGATAACTTCATGCTCACCGGGATGGATAAAATTTATCGAACACTTTTATCCAAAATCATTGGCACATTTGTCTAGTTGTAAATCACCGCAACAAATGTTTGGGGCAATTGCCAAAACGTATTATGCCGAAAAAATGGGTATTGATCCACGTAATATCGTAGTTGTTTCGGTAATGCCATGTACTGCTAAGAAATTTGAAGCCCGTCGACCAGAAATGGATGCCGCCTTCCATTATTGGAAAGATAAAGCAACGATAAACAAAGAAGATCATTTCTTTGATGTGGATGCAGTGCTAACTACTCGAGAACTGGCTCGTATGTTAAAAGAATCTGGTGTTGATTTCACACATTTACCAGAAGAACATTTCGATAGCCCATTAGGAACTTCTACAGGTGCAGCTGTTATTTTTGGTGCTACAGGTGGTGTGATGGAAGCAGCATTACGTACTGCTTATGAAGTAATTACCGGAAACGCATTACCCAATATAAATCTTACTGTTGTACGTGGTATGGTGGGAATAAAAGAAGCTGTAATTAATTTGAACGGTACAAAAATAAAAGTGGCGGTGGCTCATACTTTAAAAAATGCCCGAATTCTTCTTGAACAAATAGAAAATGGAACTTCGCCTTATGCTTTTATCGAAGTTATGACTTGCCCGGGAGGCTGCTTAGGCGGCGGCGGACAGCCTATCCCAACAAGTATGGAAATTCGTAAAAAACGCGCAGAATCTATCTATCAGGAAGATAGCTTTAAAGTCTTACGTAAATCGCACGAGAACCCAGAAATTAAGGCGCTTTATAACGACTTTTTATTGGAACCACTTGGTGAAAAGTCCCATCATTTACTACATACCAAATATGTGGAAAGGGAAATGTAAGAATTCTGTTATTATTTTTCAGGTTCAAAATATCCATTTTCTTTGTACCAATTATAGGCATCATCAATCATTTTTTTTACAGGAATTATCTTGTAATCTAGCGCTTTGACTGCTTTTGAACTGTCGTACCACGCATTTACCGACATATATCTTGCATTGCCCGGATCCATTGCAGGAACTTTGCCGGTAAACATCGAAATGGTTTGTTCTAAATATCCATACGCAACAAACATCCAACGTTTCATTATAAAATTAGGAGCTTTTTTGTCGAATTTGGCTGCAATTAAATCGAAAAGCTCTTTATATGATATATTTTCACCTGCACAAATATAACAATTACCCGGAACACCTTTTGTGACAGCTTCAATATGAGCTTTTGCTACTTCGGTAACATGACCGAAACTTGCGCCACCAAGTGGAATACCAGGAACTTTTCCATCTCGTAAATCAAAAAACAATCGACCATATTGTAATGTAAAATCATAAGGTCCCATCATGCTACCCGGATTAATAACAACCACATCAAGCTCTGACACCTGATCTGCCAATAGTTCCATTTGACCAATACGCTTTGTATCGGCATAATTGTAGCCAGTGTTTGCAAAATTATAGTTAACCCAATTCTCATCTACGCCTAATCCTTTTGGATTGAATCCAAAAACATCAACAGTACTTGTATGTATCAGTCGTTTAACATTGTGCTTTATACATGATTTAGCTATCATAGAGGGAACATCAATATTGATAAATCGCTGTTTTTCAAAGTTTTTCTTCCAACAAGATGTATCGCCTGCCACATTAAAAACAATTTCACAACCTTCAATCGCCTTATCAATATCATTTTGTTTTGTAATATCTCCAATAATAATTTCGATTGGAAGTGATTTGATATAAGTTGTATTTGAGTTAGGTCGTACTATTGCACGTACATCCCAGCCCTCTTTTACCAATTCATGTATTAAATTTGTACCCAAAAAACCTGTACCACCAGTTACGAGACATTTCATGTTGCTTATTTTTTTGAAATGAAATTTTTAAAAAGTTAGTTTTTAAAACTGAAAATTAATATATTTTGCCCACAATCCATAAACTAACTTTGGTTGGAATACGGTTGAATAACCAGCAGATAATTTTGTATTGAATTCCGGGAATAACAATAGCATTCATACGCTTTTTCATTATTTGGTTAACCATTGCCTTTGCTACAATATCTGCCGACATACCATTTTGTTCGTCAATTTCCATTTTCCCTACAGATGATTTCATTTTATTTATATATACAGAATCTTTTGATAATGAGCGTTCTGTGTATTTTCGGGCTGAAGTAAAATCTGTTTTTGTATCACCTGGAAGTATGCTGCAACATTGAATTCCATAAGGTTTAACTTCCAGCGAAAGTGCCTGCATAAATACAAGTAATGCAGATTTAACGGCTGAATAAAAACCCTGAAATGGAATAGGAACAATGGCTGCAACTGAGGATGTTGAAATAATTTTACCATAACCTTGCGAACGGAAAATTGGCAGGCAAGCCTGTATGGTTTTAACGGTTCCAAAGAAATTTGTTTCGAATTGATATTTCACATCTTCCGATGAAGTGTCTTCTACAGCTCCTGCAATACCGTTGCCAGCATTGCAAATTACCGCATCCAATCTATTGTTTTCTTTTAGAATTTGAGCTATAACCGTTGCAATTTCTGTTTCGATGTTTACATCCATTTGTACATGAATGATTTCACCATCACCTTTTTGTGCCTTTCTCGAATTTCCACCCCGACGTGATGCAGCATACACTTTTAATCCTTTTTCCATCAGCTGAACCGCTGCCGAAAGTCCAATACCTGCACTTGCACCTGTTATCAGTACTACTTTTGTTTCCATTTGTTTTTATCCAAAGATTTCGGCTGCAAATATACTGATTAATAAATATTTCTTATTTAAAAAAATAGAATAATTTGAATAAAAGATTTGTACTTTTGTAGTGTTACTTTTTAAACAATAAACAATGAATGTTTTAGTTACCGGTGCAAACGGATTATTAGGTCATCATGTGGTGATGGAATTGGTAAAACAGCAACATAAAGTGCGTATTATTGTGCGAAGTAGTAAAAATATCTATTTTGATTTGAGCACCATTCAAATTTTTGAAGGGAATTTTTCTGATTTCGAAATATTGCATCGTGCAGCTAAAGGTTGCGATGCGATTGTTCATATTGCAGCCAT
>JBMOHG010000271.1:0-4679 GCA_049317965.1 Paludibacter sp. | reverse complement strand
GTTTTAGTGTTTTTTTGTAAATTGCAGAAAGCTGAGAAAATTTAAATATTTAAAATAGAAGTTGTGCAAATGTCGGCAAAAACCATAATTAAAAAACGCTAATAATCTAAATATAAGATTATTAGCGTTTTATTTTGTGGTACCACCAGGAATCGAACCGGGGACACAAGGATTTTCAGTCCTTTGCTCTACCAACTGAGCTATGGTACCTTTCGGCTTAGCGGGTGCAAAGATAAGGCTTTTTTTTATTCTACAAAACCTAAAACGGAAATATTCTGAAAAAAGCTTGTTTGTAATCAGATATTCTTTTTTATTTGTATTATATGTGTCTGATATTCTGTATTATAGAGTTAAAATGCACTAACTAAGATGTTTTTCGGAATTATTAAATATTCAGCCGATATTTTTCAAGGAAGTATTAAAACTGTATTTGGATTCAAACCTACACTTTCAACTTTATATTGCAATTTCCCGTATTTGTTAAAACACAGCAATTCGCCTTTTACTGTATACGAGCGAGCATCAGTCAAATAAACATTTCCGTTTGTTGGATGTACACAAATACCAAATGGATGTTCTAAAACTGTGTTATCGGTGATGAAATTTTCGCTGATAACTTGCTCAGTTTTGCAATTGAAAGTTTTTATCCAATAACTATTGGTGCTAAAATCGTAATTGTACAAATAGGCTGTGTCGTTTTGAATTGTGAAATTGACCACAGGTAATTTGTCGAATGTTTGTACAAGCTCATCCGTTTTACAGTCTATTCTTTGCCAACAGGCCTTTATATTTGCATTGTTTCCGCGTGAAACTACATACAAATCGCCCTCGCTGTCACCTTCTAGTTTAGAAGGATTAATACCTACAGTGATTTTTTTTATTTCATTAAAGGTATTCAAATCTATTACCGAAATTGTTCTATCGTAGTTTGGAATATCTAATCCTCCTGAATTTGAAACATACAGTTTGCCATTACTGACTGCAATTCCATCAGGATTACGACCACAGTTGGTGACTGCTTCAATTTCAAGAGTTGCTGTGTCAATTCGCGATACAGTTCCATCAAACGAACACAGATATGCTTTACTGCCATGAAACGAAATAAAACGTGGTTGTCGTGCTTTTAAATTATTATCGAAAACAGGAATTCGGCGAATAGAATATCCGGTTTTTACATCCAGCACTTCCACTTGCGATGAAACATTTACCACTATCCATAGTTTACTGCCATAAAGCTTCATATCATTGGCTGTATCACCTAATCCACGACCATTTACAAAAGTAAAAAGATCGTATTCAATACTACGGTTTCCAAAATTCAATATAGTCAGCGTGCTGTTATTCATATTGAAAAGACCTTCAGATAGTACATACATTTTACATGTTTCCCCCGTATTTGCAGGCAATAGGGTAGGAGAAGGCTGATCTTTCATATCATTGCACGACCAAAACAATGTAATAAGTGATAGAAATATTAATTTTAGAAGTATGTTTTTCATTGTAAAAATTTAATCAAAGCGTCAATTCAAGAAACTTCTGCAAAATTACATCAACTAATTTATTTATTTCATTTTCGATTATACAATTTATAATTATTTCAATCAATAATTTCACAATTAGCTGATATACAATGTTTAAATCAAATGATTTTTTTTGAAAATATATTTGCAATTCATTATTCATCTTTTTTTTGTATTTTTGCACTCCAAATATAATTTCAAGAAAATTACGAATGAATAATATCCGCAATTTCTGTATCATTGCCCATATCGACCATGGGAAAAGCACATTAGCCGACCGACTTTTAGAATATACAAATACCGTTGCCGGCAAAGAAATGCAAGCGCAAGTGCTTGATAACATGGATCTGGAGCGCGAACGGGGCATCACGATTAAAAGTCATGCCATCCAAATGAGTTACAATCTCAATGGTGAGGAATATGTTTTCAATTTAATTGACACTCCGGGACATGTCGACTTTTCGTACGAAGTTTCTCGTTCGATAGCTGCTTGCGAAGGAGCATTATTAATAGTAGATGCCACGCAGGGAATTCAGGCACAAACTATTTCAAATTTATATATGGCATTGGAACATGATTTGGAAATTATTCCAATCATGAACAAAATGGATATGGATAACGCCATGCCCGAAGAAGTTGAAGATCAAATTGTTGAGTTGCTTGGTTGTAAGCCAGATGAAATAATACGTGCCAGTGGCAAAACAGGTATGGGTGTTTATGATATTCTTCAAGCAGTAATTGAACGAGTTCCCGCGCCAAAAGGTGACCCAAATGCACCACTTCAATGCTTAATTTTCGATTCTGTTTTTAATTCTTTTCGGGGAATTATTGCTTACTTCAAAATTGTGAATGGAACGATCAATAAAGGCGATTTAGTAAAATTTGTAAACACCGAAAAAGAATATTTTGCCGACGAAATTGGCATTCTAAAACTTGAAATGTCACCTGCAAAAACCATGAGTGCCGGAAATGTAGGTTATATTATTTCAGGTATTAAAACGTCGAAAGAAGTAAAAGTCGGCGATACAATCACTCATGTTAAACGTCCATGCGACAAGGATATTGAAGGATTCCAAGAGGTAAAACCTATGGTTTTTGCCGGAGTATATCCTATTGATACCGAAGACTTTGAAGATTTGCGATCATCGATTGAAAAATTGCAACTGAACGATGCATCACTTACTTTTGAAGCGGAATCATCGGCTGCTTTAGGTTTTGGATTTCGTTGCGGATTTTTAGGAATGTTGCACATGGAAATTATTCAGGAGCGTCTCGACCGTGAGTTCGATATGAATGTGATTACCACAGTTCCCAATGTTTCGTACAAAGTGATTACTAACAAAGGGGATTTAATCGAAGTTCATAATCCTTCAGGACTGCCTGATATTATGGCTATTGACCATATCGAAGAACCATTTATTCGTGCTTCCATTATTACCCGTACCGATTATATTGGTCAGATTATGACACTTTGTCTCGGTAAACGTGGTGAATTGGTAAAACAAAATTATATTTCGGGCAACCGTATGGAATTGATTTACGATTTACCACTTGGCGAAATTGTTTTCGATTTCTACGATCGATTGAAAAGCATATCAAAGGGTTATGCTTCATTTGATTATCACATGAACGGTTTTCGACCTTCAAAATTAATCCGATTGGATATTCTACTCAACGGCGAAATGGTAGATGCTCTTTCGTGTTTGATACACGTGGATAATGCTGTGCCACTTGGTAAGCGCATGTGCGAAAAACTAAAAGAGTTGATACCACGTCAACAATTCGATATTGCTATTCAAGCAGCCATTGGTGCCAAAATTATATCACGCGAAACTATAAAGGCTGTGCGCAAGGATGTTACGGCCAAATGTTATGGTGGGGATATTAGCCGAAAACGCAAGTTGCTCGAAAAGCAGAAGAAAGGAAAAAAGAAGATGAAGCAAATTGGAAATGTTGAAGTTCCTCAAAAAGCATTTTTGGAAGTTTTGAAGTTGGATTAACGTTTGAACTCTTCCCTTTAAAGGGTCTCATTATTATAAAATATTACGACCACAATTCTCTCTCCATTTTTTAACCGAACTGTTTTTTATTTGCTTGAGTAAATCTCCGTTTTAATTTATAATGATTTCAAATCTATTTTTACTTCAAAACTCTTTAATTTTTGCCATTTTAATCTATTTTACTAAAAAAAAAGTGATTATTAGCAATTTAAATTGTACTTTTGTGACTAAATTTTAATAATTAAATATCAAAACGATAAAAAGTTATGTCAGAATTAGTTGGACATATTTCGCAAATCATTGGTCCGGTAGTGGATGTTTTCTTTGATTTGAAAGATAAAGATGAAAAGAAATTACCTGCCATTCACGATGCATTATGCATTGACCGTGGAAATGGACGTGAATTGATTGTGGAAGTACAACAACACATTGGTGAAAATACAGTTCGAACTGTTGCTATGGATACTACTGATGGACTTCGTAGAGGGTTGAAAGCTGTTGCAATTGGTACTCCTATTTCTATGCCGGTTGGCGACCAGGTAAAAGGTCGTTTGATGAATGTAATAGGTGATACAATTGATGGAATGAAACCACTTACAAAAAAAGGTGCGTATCCCATTCATCGCGAACCACCAAAATTTGAGGATTTAACTACCAGTCAGGAAGTTCTGACCACGGGAATTAAAGTAATTGATTTACTTGAACCATATTCAAAAGGCGGAAAAATTGGTTTGTTTGGTGGTGCTGGAGTTGGTAAAACAGTTCTTATTATGGAGCTAATCAACAACATAGCAAAAGGGCATAATGGATTTTCTGTTTTTGCCGGAGTGGGCGAACGTACCCGCGAAGGGAATGATTTGCTACGAGAAATGATTGACTCCGGTGTAATTCGGTATGGCGAGAAGTTTCAAAGAGGGATGGAAGAAGGCAATTGGGATTTGTCGAAAATTGATTATGATGAATTGGCAAAATCGCAGGCTACATTGATTTTCGGACAAATGAACGAACCTCCCGGAGCACGCTCATCGGTTGCTTTATCGGGTCTTACAGTAGCAGAGTCTTTCCGCGATGCTGAAGGTGGCGGTAGTGATATTCTTTTCTTTATTGACAATATATTCCGTTTTACTCAAGCTGGTTCTGAAGTTTCTGCTTTGTTGGG
>JBMOHG010000270.1:0-4681 GCA_049317965.1 Paludibacter sp. | reverse complement strand
CGTTGGTTCCCAACAACGCGGCGTCCAACGTTAGAATGTCGGTTTATTTAAACATCAAGCTGTTCCATAACTTTTTCCAATTCTTCGTCCAATTCATGTAGTTGTTTTTTGCAAAATTCCATTAAAACTGCTGCACGTTTCACTTTCTCAGAGATTAAGTCCATATTAATTTCTGAATTTTGTTCTAATTCAACCAATATTTTTTCCAGCTCGGCAACTGATTCGGTATAAGTAAGTTTTGTTTTTGTCATGATTTTAAAAGTTTATTTGATATTTATTTAATAAAAATCAATTAAGTAATGAGAATAATATAATGTTGTACTACTAAGTAATGGAATGCAAATAGTGTCGTATTTCTACAATATAAAGCAAAAAAATGGAACGCGGATTTACGCTGATTAAGCGGATGAAAAAAAACGGATTTATATATCGCTTTCAGCGATATGATTTTCAGACATTTGCATCTTTATCCTCCCCGATTTTTCGGGGAAAAATCCTTTTCATTTATCCGTCATTTTCCGCTAAATCAGCGAATTCCGTTTGGACGGAACGTCGGAATACTCCGTCTGCGTTCTATTAAAGATTTTAAATGGTACATTAAATTGTTCTATTTACATATATTGTGTAATATGCTGTATATGTTGTTTTTATTAAATAGTAAATGGCACATTGTAAAATAGTAAATACTTATATTTCGCTCAATTCTAACCACTTCATCGTTTTTTCATCTATGATATCACTCAATTCTGCAAATCGGCGTGATGCTTCTATTATGGCTTCACTGCTTAATGTGCCCGACGAAAGTTGATTTTCAAGTTCTGCTTTTTCAGTCTCTAGTTGTGGAATTTCTTTTTCCAATGCTTCAAATTCTTGCTTTTCTTTGAAAGTTAGTTTGCGTTTACTATTCCCCTCTATCTTAGGAGTTGGATTAGGTGAGAGGTTGTCCTGATTCTTGGCTCTTGGCTCTTGAATCTTTACTTTTGCATCTTGCTTTTTCTTTTCCTCCCGCTCTTGCTCTTCCAACAATTCGTTCCATTCGCGGAAATCGGTATAATTTCCTGGAAAATCTTTCAGTTCGGCATTGCCTTTGAAAACCAAAAGATGATCCACCACTTTGTCCATAAAATAGCGGTCGTGACTTACTACAATCACACATCCTTTGAACGATTGCAGGTATTCTTCCAATATATTCAGTGTTACAATGTCCAAATCGTTAGTAGGTTCGTCGAGTACCAAAAAGTTTGGATTGCGCATCAATACTGTACAGAGGTGTAAACGGCGTTTTTCGCCGCCACTTAATTTATAAACGTAATTGTATTGCGTTTCGGGCGTAAAAAGGAAGTGTTGAAGAAATTGCGAAGCCGACATCTTTTTTCCATTACCCAAATTTACTTCTTCGGCAATGTCTTGAACCACATCCAGCACTTTCATTTGTTCGTCGAAAGCCAGTCCATCCTGACTGTAATAACCAAAAACAACAGTTTCGCCCACATCAAAACTACCGCTGTCGGGTTTCACTTCGCCCAATAACATTTTCAGAAAAGTAGATTTTCCGGTTCCGTTTTTTCCCACGATGCCCATCTTTTCGTAACGGGCAAAATTGTAGTAAAAGTTATCGAGGATTTTCAAATCTCCGTAAGCTTTACAAATATATTTGGCTTCGAAAATTTTAGAACCAAGGTAACTGGCTTTTACATCCAATTGTACACTATCGTTATTGCGGCGTTGTTTGGCACGTTCTTCAATTTCATAGAAACTTTCCTGACGTGCTTTTGCTTTGTGAGCACGTGCCTGAGGTTGACGGCGCATCCATTCCAGTTCCTTTTTGTAAAGATTGACAGTTCGTTCGCTTTCCGAATTCCAGTTTTCGATACGTTCCTGTCTTTTTTCTAAATAATAAGAGTAATTTCCAGAATATTGAAACAAAGCCTGATGGTCGATTTCGTAAATATTGGTACAAACACGATCCAGAAAATAACGGTCGTGAGTTACCATCAACAATGCCATGGTAGAACGTTTCAGAAAATCTTCGAGCCATTCAATCATTTCCAGGTCGAGATGATTGGTAGGTTCATCCAAAATCAATAAATCAGGTTCTGCAATCAGCACATTGGCCAATGCCACGCGTTTAAGCTGACCGCCCGAAAGTTTTCCAATCAACTGATCGAAATTAGTGATTTTAAGCTTACCCAGAATTTGCTTAATACGAGTCTCGTAATCCCATGCTTTGTGTAAATCCATTTGTGCCAAAATCTCATCTAGTCCGGCATGATTTTCGGATAACATACAATGTTCGTAAGCAGCAATAGTGCGTACTGCTTCATTATCCGATTGCAGACAAGCATCCAATACCGAAAGTTCTTTTGGAAAATCGGGGTTTTGATCTAAATAACCAATTCGCAAATCACGTCGAAAAGAGATAGTTCCACCGTTGTGATCTTCAATTCCGGCAATAATGTTAAGTAAAGTGGTTTTTCCGGTTCCGTTTTTTGCAATCAGTGCCACACGTTGATTGTCGGCAATGCCAAATGAAATATTTTCGAAAAGCAGATTGTCGCCAAAAGCTTTGGTAAGATTTTCTACCTGTAGGTAACTGACCATATTTTAGTAAGAAGTTTGTTGTCGGGAGTTCTTAATTTGAGTTTGCAAAGATAAGGAATTTATGGGATGAATCAATTTGTAAAAATATTTTCATTATTAGCTTGCCTGTTAAATGAAAATCACTAATTTTGGTGACTTTATTATAAATTAAACGTGCCATGACTAAAAAAGATTTCTTTAGAGTAATAATCAAGCTATTTGGATTGTATTGGTTGATTAGTACAGTTTTTTCACTGAGTCAGATTGTGTATATCTCTGCAAACAACGCTGGTTGGTTAGGCATCATTTATTCATTTATAATGTTATTTATTTTGGGATTCATGTTTTTTATTTTGATATTCAAATCAGATATGATTATTGATTTGTTGAAACTTGATAAAGGGTTTGATGAAGACCGAATTGAATTTCAAAACTTTAATATAGAAAATATTCTGATGCTTGCGGTCATAATAATAGGAGCAACCATGATTCTGGATAGTATAGCAATCTTCCTTAATCAAATATATCTGGGTGTAAAGGTTTTTATTTCTAATCAGTCAGATTATGTCACAATTAATGGACAAAGCAACTATCAATTAATGTTCAGTTCTACTAAACTTGTCTTAGGATATATACTGCTGACAAATTATCCAACAATAAGCAAATTCTTACTAAAAATCACACAAAAGAAAGTATGAAATCATCATGTATTATAAACACTTTTACATATCTTTGTTGTGTCTTGAAAAAAATAATGAACTAACTATTCATCTTTAAAAATAATCAAAATGAAAAGTCTAAAAGGAACACAAACAGAAAAAAACCTGTTGATTTCGTTTGCAGGCGAAAGTCAGGCACGTAATCGCTACACAATGTTTGCCAAAGCTGCAAAAGCAGAAGGTTATGAACAAATTTGCGCAATTTTTCTTGAAACAGCCGAACAGGAAAAACAACATGCCAAGAAATTTTTCAGCTATCTGGAAGGTGGTGATGTAGAAATAACCGCAACTTATCCTGCCGGAAAAGTTGGCACTACTGCCGAAAATTTATTAGCATCTGCTAATGGAGAAAACGAAGAATGGACTGACGCATATCCTCACTTTGCCGATGTGGCAGAAGCTGAGGGTTTTGCCAATATTGCTGCAACATGGCGCAAAATTGCTGCAGTAGAAGCTCAACACGAAAAAAGATATCGTCGTTTGTTGAAACGCGTTGAAACAAATACTGTTTTTGCCCGCGAGGAAGAAACTACTTGGCAATGTCGTGAGTGTGGTCATGTTCATGTGGGCAAAGAAGCTCCAAAAGCTTGCCCAACTTGTGCCCATCCTCAAGCGTATTTTGAAGAAGAAAAGCAAAACTACTAAACAGTTGACAATTTATAGTTGACAATTGACAGTTACTTACAACCGTTGCATTTAAATGTGGCGGTTATTTTGTTTCTGGTTTTTCAGTACTTTTGCAATATGAACACAGAATTGATTTTGACCAAAGATGGTTCACATACATTTTATCTGCCCGAAATAGATGAGTGCTATCATTCCTCGCATGGAGCTATTCAGGAATCGCGACATATATTTATTCAAGCCGGATTAAAACAATGTGTAAAATCAGAAATCAACTTGTTGGAAATTGGTTTTGGAACTGGCCTAAATTCATTTATGACTATGATAGAGGCTGAAATAAGTGATAAAAAGATTTGCTATACCTCACTCGAAAAATATCCGGTAAGTTTTGAAAATATATCTCAATTGAATTATCCTGAAGAAATTGCAACTGAAAGTAGGGTGAATTTTGAAAAATTACATACTTCGGAATGGAATGAAAATGTTCAGATTTCTCCGTTTTTTAGTTTAAAGAAAATTGATGCCGATTTCACTGATTTTACTTTTAATGAAATGTTCGATGTAATTTATTTTGATGCATTTTCGCCAGAAAAGCAGCCCGAAATGTGGACAGAGGAACTTTTCAAAACGCTTTATACCCATTGTAATACAGATGCAATTCTCACCACCTATTGTGCTAAAGGTTTTGTACGTAGAGCCATGCAATCAGTGGGATTTGAGGTAGAACGCCTGCCCGGACCACCCGGAAAAAGAGAGAT
>JBMOHG010000269.1:0-4682 GCA_049317965.1 Paludibacter sp. | reverse complement strand
TATATCGTTTGTAGAAAATACTCCAAATATTTCTGCATCATCTGGTTTAAAATGAGAGAAATAACGTAATATTAGAATAAGAATTGTATATATTACAAAAACACTTAAACCATACAAAATTGGTTTTAATTTTGAATTCACTTTGCAGTATTAATAAATTAATAGTTTATTTTATATTTTTATTGACATCAAAGGTATGGAAAAAAAGCAAATAATAAAAACACCAGTAATAAATTCCAATTGTTATTGTCCAGCTAACTCTAGTTTTAGAAAACGTCCTGTTTCACTGCCTTTATGTGATGCAACTTCTTGAGGTGTGCCAGTGCAAATCACATACCCACCCAAAATTCCACCTTCGGGACCGATGTCGATAATATGATCGGCCACTTTGATTACATCCATATTGTGTTCAATAATTATCACTGTATTACCCTTATTCACCAATCTATTAAGGACTGCCAGCAGCACACGAATATCCTCAAAATGTAATCCTGTAGTTGGTTCGTCAAGAATATAAAGTGTTTTTCCGGTATCACGTTTTGACAATTCAGTAGCTAATTTAACCCGCTGACTTTCACCACCAGACAAAGTAGTACTGGATTGTCCAAGTTTAATATATCCCAGCCCAACATCTTGTAATGTCTTGATTTTATTGAGTATAGAAGGTTGATTTTCGAAAAATTCCACAGCCTGATTTATAGTCATCGAAAGCACATCGGCAATAGATTTTCCTTTGAAACGCACTTCCAACGTTTCCTTGTTGTATCGCTTTCCATCGCAACTCTCGCAAGGTACATAAACATCTGGTAAGAAGTTCATTTCTATTGTTTTATAACCATTTCCACCACAAACCTCGCATCTGCCTCCAGCAGTATTAAAAGAAAAACGACCTGGTTTATAGCCACGAATTTTAGCTTCGGGCAATGTAACAAAAACATTACGAATATCGGAGAAAACACCTGTATATGTTGCTGGATTAGAACGTGGAGTTCGTCCAATTGGCGATTGATCAACTTCAACAACCTTATCGATATTATCAATTCCTTCGAAACTGTCGTAAGGCAATGGATCTTGTAACGAACGATAAAAGTACTGACTTAGAATTGGTTGCAGCGTTTCATTTATCAATGTCGATTTTCCACTTCCTGAAACACCTGTTACACAAATCATTTTTCCAAGAGGAAAAGTAACATTGATATTTTTCAGATTGTTACCGCATGCACCTTTGATTGTCAAATTTGTACCATTTCCTTTTCTTAATTTTTCTGGAATTTCAATTCGTTTTTTTCCATTCAAATAGGCTGAAGTCAATGTATCAGCTTTCAACATTTCATCCGGGGTTCCTGAAAAGACAACTTCCCCACCCAATCGACCGGCATAAGGACCTAAATCTACCACATAATCAGCAGCCATCATCATATCTTTGTCGTGCTCCACCACAATAACAGAATTTCCAGTATCACGTAATTGCTTGAGCGATCTGATTAATCGTTGGTTATCACGCTGATGGAGACCAATACTTGGTTCGTCGAGTATATATAAAACGTTAACCAACTGAGATCCAATTTGTGTAGCCAACCGTATTCGTTGACTTTCGCCACCCGAAAGCGATGAAGAACTGCGATTTAATGCTAAATATGTTAATCCGACATCGAGTAAAAATTGTAACCGCGTTCGAATTTCCTTAAGTATCTCTACAGCAATGGCTTTTTGTTTTTCTGAAAGGAATTCTTCGACATTTTCCAGCCACTTTGACAATTCGGAAATATCCATTGCCGATAATTCTGCAATATTTTTATCATGGAGTTTAAAATGCAATGATTCTTTCCGAAGTTTAGCACCATCACATTCGGGACATTTTATTGTTTTGGAATATTGATTTGCCCATTTTTGTTCTGTTGCCGAAGCGCCATTATCCGCTTGCATTTCGATGTATTTCAAAATTCCATCGTAATTCAAAAAATAATTCGTTCCAAGTGATTGATTTTTAATATGTAACCTTTCATCTGTTCCATTCATTATTTCATCAATTGCCTCATCTGGAATATTTGAAATTGGAGTTTTTAGCGTACATTCATATTTTTCGAGGATAGCTTCAATTTGCCAAAAAATGGTACTGCTCTTGTGCTTTCCAAGAGGTGAAATCCCGCCATTGTAAATACTGATAGTCTTATCAGGAACAATTTTATCCATATCAATCTGGTTCACATAACCAAGCCCTTTGCAATGTGGACAAGCACCATGTGGCGAATTGAAAGAAAAATTATGAGGTGCGGGCTCATCATACGAAATGCCGCTGGTAGGGCACATCAACATTTTACTGAAATATCGAGATTTTTCAGTGTCTTTGTCAAGCAACATCACTATGCCATTTCCCTGTTGCATGGCTTTTTGCATTGAGTCTTTCAGCCTTTTTCTATCCTTTTCACTAACTTCTAATTTATCGATAACTACCTCAATATCATGATTTTTATATCGATCAATTTTCAAGCCATGTGTGGCTTCACGTATTTCTCCATCAATTCGAACATGTAAATAGCCTTTTTTTCGAATTTGTTCAAAAAGTTCTTTATAATGTCCTTTCCGACCACGAACTAATGGAGCAAGCAAATATGTTTTTTTGCCTTCGTAATTCTGTAATATCAAATCAACAATTTGATCTTCAGAATATTTTACCATTTTTTCACCAGTAATATACGAAAATGCCTCACCTGCACGAGCATAAAGTAAGCGTAAAAAGTCGTAAATTTCTGTAGTAGTACCTACTGTTGAGCGTGGATTTTTATTGGTAGTTTTTTGTTCGATGGAAATAACGGGACTTAATCCGGTAATTTTATCAACATCAGGTCGTTCCATATTACCCAAAAAACTACGGGCATAAGCGGAAAATGTCTCAATATATCGACGTTGACCCTCGGCAAAAATGGTATCAAAAGCCAATGATGACTTTCCGCTGCCACTCAAACCGGTTATGACTGTCAAAGAATCGCGGGGAATTGAAACGTCAATATTTTTAAGATTGTGTACCCTGGCTCCAATAACTTCTACATTCTCAGTTATTTCGATTGGGTTTATATTTAATTTTGTTGTCAAAATGCTATTTTTTTAGAACTTGCAAAGATACGAAATAGTAAACGTATGGAAAATATTTTATGTTAGTAGTTATTAATGTGAAGTTAAAAATATGCAGTGCGAAATGGTAAACGAAAAAAAAATCCCAAAACTCATTACAGAGTTTCGGGATTTTAAATGGTGAATAGTAAGTGACAAAATCGTCAATGTCATTATTTTTTCCACAAATGATTCATATCTTCTAATGTTTTGCCTTTGGTTTCGGGCACCATTTTCCAAACAAAAATAGCAGAAAGAACTGACATTACACCATAAAGAACATAAGTAAATGTTATGCTAAACGCTTCTAATGAAGGGAATGTGGCCGATACTATAAAGTTCGAAATCCACTGAGCTGCAACAGCAATTGCAATGGCTTTTCCACGTATGGTGTTTGGAAAAATTTCAGAAATAAGTACCCAACAAATCGGTCCCCACGACATCATAAATGAAGCAGAATAAATAACAATAAAGATAAGTGTACTTACACCGATAATCTGCAAATAAGCAAGCAAACCAATTGCAAACATACCTATAGCCATACCTACCGATCCAATAATCAATAAAGGTTTACGTCCAAATTTATCCACAGTAAAAATAGCCACCAACGTAAAGATGATATTGATAAAGCCCATAATCACTGTTTGGTACATGGCTGCATCATTTCCAAATCCGAGTCCTTTAAAAATAGTTGGTGCATAATAAAGCACAACATTAATACCAACTGCTTGTTGGAAAACCGAAAGCAGGATACCGATAACAAGCACTTTCCAACCGTAAGCCAATACTTTTTCTACCGTTTCATGAGCTGATTCTTTGATTTCACTCAAAATCTCTTTTGCTTTATTTGAACCATTGATTTTACCCAGAATGTGTAGGGCTTTTTCTTCTTTTCCTATCAATGCCAAGTGGCGTGGAGTTTCGGGAACCAAAAATAGTAACATTCCAAATATGGCTGCCGGAACAGCATTTGATGCAAACATATAACGCCATCCATCGGTATCAATCCATTGTTGAGGTTCACCTTTGGTAATAAAATAGTTTACAAAATAAACAATCAACATACCAAAAATAATTGCAAATTGATTCCAGGAAACCAATTTTCCTCGAATGTCAGCTGGAGCAATTTCAGCAATGTACATTGGGCAAATAGCAGATGCAAGCCCCACTCCTATCCCACCGATAATACGGTAAATATTAAATGCAATTAGCACATCTACAGAACCTTCACCTTTTGTAAAGAAAAAGAATTCAGGATATGCAGCACCACAAGCCGAAACGAAAAACATTACCGCAGCAACAAGTAATGAATTTTTGCGCCCTAAATGTTCAGCAAAAAGCCCCGAAACTGCACTACCGAGAATACATCCAATCAATGCACTCGAAACAGTAGCACCGTGATAGAATGTTGCCATGCTACCAAATGTAGCTTCGTCGAGATGAAAAACCGTTTTCAAAGAATCGACAGCACCCGAAATAACGGCAGTGTCATAACCAAAAAGCAAACCTCCAAGTGTCGCCACCAAGGTAATACCAAAAATATATAATTTACTTCCTTTATCTGTGTTCAT
>JBMOHG010000268.1:0-4710 GCA_049317965.1 Paludibacter sp. | reverse complement strand
ATGTTTAAAGATTTGTCTGAAATTTGAGCACCTCCATTTAATGAATAAGTTGTAATATTATCTTTAGAATATATCATAACAGTATCATTGAATACCTGAAAATCTTTTACCTGATAATTGTTTTTTATAATTAGGCTTATAAATGCCTGTTTTCCAGTATTTTTGTTGAATGCTGAAAAATGCGGTTTTCCATAATCTATTTGAGCATTATTCATAAAAGCATACCCTTTGTTTACAATATAAATCAAGCTATCCTTCATGAAAATTGATGATTTACTCATCATTTTTTTGTCGAGGGGACTTGTCCACTTTACACTTCCATCAAAACTCAAGCAACTTAATTTATCCCTTGATGCAATATAGATATTGGTGCTATCAATTAATGCATTAGAGGCTAAATCAGTCACTTGATCATGACCTGTAGAAGTGACAAATGTGCCTGTAAGTACACCCAGGGCAATTCCAAAAACATTGGTAAGAATAGTTGCTGTATAATCATTTCTTCCGGTTGTACACTCATAATCCCAACCAAAGCCTGTATTTACGTTAAAAATATGTACTCCATCCGAAACCAGTAACAGAACAGAATCATTCAGATTGGAAACGCTGTTCCAGCCAAATTGATGTGTGATTTGACGCTTCCAAAGAACATTATTTGTTCGTAAATCAATTGCTTGTAGGTTATTTGTAACATCACCACCAAAATTAATTTTATAACCTATTCCAATTTTCCTGATAGGATCACAATGATAAATTGTATTTTTCAACTCCGAATTTGTGGTGCCATTTTCAATGTTCAGATAATTGCTTTTATACATTGTTTTTTCGAAAATCACATCACCAAACTGTTCAAATTTATCTTGTGGATACATTAACTTTTTGTCCCATCTTATACTATTGGTTTTCAGGTCGAAAAGTACTATTCTTCCCGGCATATTCACAAAATTCCAGTTTTTATTCTTTTCGAGTAACTGAAGTGTAACTGTGTTCGTTGTTGTATCCAAATAAAATTGATCAATTTTATCTTCAAATGCAAATTCCTTGGCAAGAATACTTCCATTATTCTTGTAATTTTTTCCGCTTATAATATCATATTGTTGCATTAATACATCAGTCTGAGCAACAATGGTTAAAGCTGTAAAAAGAAGTAAAACGAATGTGGTTAGTTTTTTCATTTTGAGTATTTTATTTGGTTTTATACTAAAAAATAATTGAAACTGGAAGCTAGATTATCTCAAAACACTATTAACAAACTCAAAGGAATACAGCGTTTCAATCAATTCAAAATCTTTTCTTTACCAATACTTTTAAGCCATCAGGTATTGTTCTTACAAGTATCTCAGTACCTTCTTCGTAAGGTTCACCATCGTAATGGAAAGGACCAGATTCTTCACGGGTCAGATTTATTTCTTTAGCACGTAGTGTGGTCATAAACAAATCTTTGTCTATTGTTTTTGCAAAAAGTTGCAAAGCTAAGGTCGGAATTGCAATAATTGGAAAATTACTCATGATAGAAATATCCATTTTCCCATCTTGCACACTGGCCTGTGGTGCAATATAAGCATTGTTGCCCCATTGTGAGGCATTGGCAAAGGTCAATACAAATGCTTTTGCTTTTAAATCAATTCCTTCACCAATTAAATGACAATTTTGTGATTTGTAGCTAAAATAGCCGGTAATAATCTTTTCTATATACCGCATCACACCACGTTTCTTCCCTTTTGCAAATTCTGTACTAACATAAGCATCAAAACCTGTGCCACAAGTGCAGAAAAATGGCCGATTATTAACCAGTCCGTAATCCATAAAAATTGATTCGGAATGATTTATCTGTTGAATGGCTTTTTTTACATTCATTGGTACTCCCAAATGGCGTGCGAGTCCATTCCCTGAGCCGATTGGAATAATACCAAGCGAAGATTTAGAGTGAACAATTGAACGCGCCACTTCATTTACGGTACCATCACCACCAACGGCAACGATTATAGGGAATTCCTTCTCAACAAAATCTTTGGCAAGTTCAGTACCATGACCACGATATTTAGTGAAAACTATTTCGCTCTCAAAAACTGTATTATCTAGCTCGTTTTCAATCATTTTCGGCAGATCTTCTTTGTTTCCTGTTCCCGAAAATGGATTTATGATAAATGCAATTTTTATTTTCATTTGTGTGTTTCCGTATAGAAGTATGTAAAAAATCGGACAGCGAAATTACAAATATTTCTCCGAATAAAAAAAATGCTGAATACTTTTGTAAAAAACTATTCATTCAATAGCTTTGTTGTATATTTGCACGATAGTAAACCAAACTTTTCAAACAACTAACCTTTCAATACAATGTCAAAAAAGAAACGTCCCGCCCCTAGTACACGAATCCGTAAAACAGAATTGGTACGTAATATTATCAATGTATTTAATGAAAATGTTGAGAAAACTTTCAACTACAAACAAGTATCGTCGTTGTTGAATATAAAATCTGAATCGCAAAGGATTTTTATCAATCAAATACTTTACGAGTTATTGGACGAAGATTTTTTAGTGGAAATTTCGCGTGGAATGTTCAAAATAAATTCGCGTGGAGGTTATGTTACCGGCAAGATTGACAGACAAGGTGTGAAAACGTATCTAATCCCCGACGATGGTGGGGAACCTGTATTTATTCCTGAACGAAAAACCAATCATGCGCTGTTGAATGATGAGGTAAAAGTATTTCTTTATGCACACCGCAAAGGTTTACAGCCCGAAGGTGAAGTGGTTGAGATTACTAAACGTGCCAAAGATACTTTTGTAGGAATTTTAGATGTTTCGGAAAATTACGCTTTTCTTACATTGGATAACCGTGTAATGACCAATGATATTTTCATTCCAAAAAATAAATTAAATGGAGGCAAAACAGGACAGAAAGCTGTAGTAAAACTACTTACGTGGGAGGCCAATGCAAAAAATCCTGTAGGCGAAGTGATTGATATTTTGGGAGATAGAGGTGATAATACTGCCGAGATGCATGCAATTCTGGCTGAGTTTGGCTTGCCATATAAATATCCTGCCGAAGTAGAAGCAGCAGCTAATAAGATGGTAGCCGGAATTACACCAGACGAAGTTGCCAAGCGAATTGATATGCGAAAAGTAACCACTTTTACTGTAGATCCGCGCGATGCAAAGGATTTTGACGATGCTCTTTCGCTCAGAAAATTGGATAACGGACTTTGGGAAGTAGGTGTTCATATTGCCGATGTTACGCATTATGTTCGTCCTGAAAGTATTATTGAAACTGAAGCAGAACAGCGTGCTACTTCGGTTTATTTGGTCGATAGAACCATTCCTATGTTGCCTGAACATTTGTCGAATGGAATTTGCTCATTGCGTCCCAACGAAGATAAACTTACCTATTCAGTGATTTTTCAACTAAATGATAAGGCCGAAATTCAACATTATAAAATTGCCAAAACAGTAATTTGTAGCGATTGCCGATTTGCATACGAAGAAGCCCAAGCAGTGATTGAGACAGGTGAAGGTGATTGCAAAGAAGAAATTCTGACAATGGATAGATTGGCTAAAATACTTCGAGCCAAACGCTTTGAAAGTGGTGCTATTGCTTTCGACCGTGTAGAAGTTCGTTTTGAAATTGACGAAAAAGGAAAGCCTGTTTCTGTGTTTTTCAAAGAACAAAAGGATTCCAATAAAATGATTGAGGAGTTTATGTTGCTGGCCAACAAAACTGTAGCAACACATATTGGTAGAGTAGGGAAGGGGCAAAAAGCCAAGACATTTGTTTATAGAATTCATGATGTACCTAATCCTGAGAAACTTGCCACTTTTTCGGTATTTATCAAGCGTTTTGGTTACAGCCTTAAAACAACCGGAAAACCTGCTATTGTTTCAGGTTCTATTAATCATTTGCTGGACGAAGTTCAGGGCAAGAAAGAACAAAACCTGATTGAAACACTGGCCATTCGTTCCATGGCAAAAGCCATATACTCTACATCAAATATCGGTCATTACGGATTGGCATTTGATTATTATACGCATTTTACTTCGCCCATTCGCCGATATCCCGATATGATGGTTCACCGATTGCTCGAAAAATATGCAAATGAAGGCCGAAGTGTTGGAGTTGATGAATATGAAGGATATTGTGAACACAGTTCGGCAATGGAGCAATTGGCAGCAAATGCCGAACGTGCCTCCATTAAATACAAACAAGTTGAATTTATGTCCGAACGAATTGGACTTGAGTTCGAAGGGGTGATTTCTGGCGTTACCGAATGGGGAATTTATGTGGAACTAATTGAAAATAAGTGCGAAGGCATGATTCCAATTCGCGATTTGGATGATGATTATTATAGTTTTGATGATAAAAACTATTGTTTGGTTGGTCGCCGTTATCATAAACGCTACCAATTAGGTGATACATTAAAAGTGAAAGTGGCGAGGGCAAATTTAGACAAAAAACAATTGGATTTTGTGATTGCTGATTAATTTGAATATCAGCCTCAATAGTATTAATTTAAGATGTCATTTGTTTTGAATTCAAGCAATTAAGCCTTTATAAACTTTCACAATTCAACTTTTTAGGGAAAAGACTTTGTCATTTTAAAAAAATAGACTATCTTTGCACTCGCAAAAGCAAAAATGGCTGCGTAGCTCAACTGAATAGAGTACCACACTACGGATGTGGGGGTTACAGGTTTGAATCCTGTCGCGGTCACA
>JBMOHG010000267.1:0-4711 GCA_049317965.1 Paludibacter sp. | reverse complement strand
AGTCAAAATGGAACGCATGAAATTATGCTCGAATATCGCATTCCGTCCAAAGCTGCTTCAACTTGCATTCAATGCCGAGTGACTGAGGATTGGTATCATTAAAGAGTTTCGCGTTTGGTGTTTAGTGTTCCAAGATAACTTCAGAAACTATGTCTGGAATCCACTAGCTGGCGGAGGCAAGGGCGAGTTTGCATTGTTAGATGTTTGCGAAAAAATCAAAATCAATATTTTGTGTGCTACAAAACTTGCAACGGAAAATTATTATTGTAATTTTATCGGGGCTAGCCCCGCTCCCCACTCACTTTTTTTTCTTGACAAAAAAAAGTAAGCAAAAAAAGTCAAGACTGCGCCCACTTCGCTCGAAAAATCAGTCGTTCGTAGGCTGAAAACTTTTAAACTCGTACCGACGGAATACGTCGGCACTCAAACACAAAAGTTTTCTACGCCTACTTCACTCCATTTTTCGGCTCACTGGACGAGGTCAATCCAAGACCAAAAGTCAGAATGTATTGGTCCTTTTGCGGATAATTATTTTACTAATTACTAGGGTACTGGATCATATCCTTTTCCGCCCCAGGGATGGCAGCTACCAAAACGTTTAATGGCTAATTTACCACCTTTAAAAACGCCATATTTATGAACTGCTTCAATGGCATATTGCGAGCAAGTGGGTGTATATCTGCATCGCGGTGGAAACAGTGGCGAAATACTTGACCGATAGAAATATATTGGAAGTAATACGATAAATTCAATAACTTTTTTCATAATCTTTACAAATCTTCAAATCAACTAATTTTCAAATTAACCAATCTTCAAATCAATCTTTTCTCCCATTTTTCCCAGTGCAATTTTCATCTTCTTTTCAATAGCCGCAAAATCGAGTTCATCGTTGGACACATAATTAAAAGCAATGTGAATTTGAAGATTTTTGTCTATCAATTTGTCGGTGAGAATAAATTTGTTCAGTCGATAAGCCTCGCGCATAAGTCGTTTCAGTAGGTTTCTTTTAACCGCACGTTTAAACCGTTTTTTGGGAACACTTACCATAACGCTTACCGGATTCAAATCAGTTTTGGTTTCTATTAAAAATACCACGCGCAAAGGATAGGCCATAAACGCCTCACCCTCAATAAATAAGCGGTTAATGCGTTTTTCGCCACACAGATGTTCATCTTTCGAAAATGTAAATAGTTTGCTCATGGTAAAAAATAAACTATCCCAAAAGTACGAAAAAAACTTCGATACTTTTGGGATAGCATTTTCTTTTTTTATAATCGAATTATTTTCGAATCTTTTTGTTGGCTTCTTTTAAGAAATTTTCCAATGCCATTGTCATCGAAGGCACGCCCGGAAGTGGTGCTTCAATGTCCAAACGAAGTCCGGCATCGTGTACAGCTTGTGCTGTAGTGGCTCCAAAACCTCCAATCTGAATATCGCCCTGAACAAAACCAGGGAAGTTTTTCAACAATGAGTTGATTCCCATTGGACTGAAAAAAATCAACATATCATAATCGAATTCTTCGTCCGGTCCAAAATCATTACTTACAGTTTTGTACATTATCGCTTTTGTAGGATTGATTTTGGTTTTTTCCAACAGCGACATTGTTTCCTCATTTTGCACATCAGATGTAACCAAAAGGTATTTTTCGTCCAGATGTTTGTTCATTATGGTTACCAATTCGGCAAATTTACCGGTAGCTCCATAAAACACTTTTCGTTTGCGGAAATGAATATAACGTTGCAAATAAACAGCAACCGATTCGGTAACGCAAAAATACTTCATTGTTTCCGGAATTGTAATTCGGAGCTCTTCGCAAAGTCTGAAAAAATGGTCAATTCCATGCCGCGCATTAAAAATAATGGCAGAAAAATCTAATATAGATACCCGTTGAGTCCTGAATTCTTTCGCAAAAATTGGCTCAACTTTAATAAACGGACGAAAATCTATCTTGACATTGTATTTTTCACTGATATCAAAATAAGGTGATTTTTCGGTCGTAGGCTGTGGTTGTGATACAAGTATCTTCTTAATTTTCAAGGGTTTAAATTTTAGATTAGAAACACATTAAACTACCAACTGATACACTTTATATAAAATAAAAAAGGGTAAAAATTCGAGGGTGCAAAGATACAACAATATATAAAAAGAAGCTACTATTTTATGCAAAAATATTTGAAATAGTTTAATGATGATTAGAATACATGCCATTACACAAATAATAATGCTAAAAACACCAATAAAACCTGTTATTTTGTAAGGAGAGTAAATATCAATGATAAGCAATGGAAAAAGACCAATTCCCAGAAAAGATAAAACATTAAAGTAGCTTGATTTTGCCATAGTTAGATTCTTCTTTTCTAAAAACACAAATCCCATTAAATCGAATAATAAAGATTTTATGCCAAAAAATAGGGTCGTTATCAAAAGAAATATCCCGAATTCCTTCAGTATAAACTCTTCATTGGGTTGATTAAGAGCAAAATAAGCATATAAACTAAATACAGAAATGGAAAACGAAAAAAGAAAAAACTGGTATCGAAAATCACTAATAGTAGTTTTTTTGAAAATGCTGGAACGTTCTTTTACCTGAAAAAATGTTTTCATTGTTTCGGCCGACATGCCCGATGAACTGGTAGCAGAAAGAATAAACATGATAAAAAGTAGTAACAATACTACAAAAACCCAACTTGCATTTTGAGGGAAAATTGAATGCGGAATACCAACAAAACCGCTAGGAATCTGCACAACGGCTTTAAGCGTGTCAGACAAACTGAGTGAATCGATTTTTGAAATTGAATCGACGGCCGAAGTATCGATGCGTGAAATAGTATCTGTATTCGAAGTAAAATCCAGTTTCGCAAATGACTTTTGTGGTATATTGGTAATAAAATTTAGAATTTGGTGTGCATCAAGTTTTGGCACCGTATCTAACCGCATCACTTTTGTGCTATCAAGCGAAAATAATATTGAATCTTGCTGAATCATAATTCCAAATTAAAGGGCTGCAAAACTTCGTGCATTTTTATCCCAGTTCACAGAATTTTCGATGGCAGTTAGCACTTCTTCAGGAGTTTCAACCACCACCCACATTTGTCGGTGTTCTTCACGCATAAAATGTTCGTCCACAGCACGGTTGAGCATAGTAATTAACGCATCAAAATAACCTTCAATATTCACAATCACAATTGGTTTTGTGAAAATTCCCAACCGTTTCCATGTTATAACTTCCAACAATTCTTCCAAAGTACCACATCCACCGGGCAATGCTACAACTGCATCGGCCATCATGGCCATCTTTTCTTTTCGCTCGTGCATGGTTTCTACCAAAATGAGCTCGGTCAAATCGGTATGATTCCATTCCACTTCACACATAAAGCGAGGAATTACACCTGTAATTTTTCCTCCGGCTTCCAAAGTACTATCAGCCAATTGACCCATAAGTCCCATTGAACCACCACCATATACAATGGATAGTTGAGCATCGGCCAATATTCTGCCAAGTCGGGCAGTAGCGTCAAAGTAACTTATTTTTACCTGAGTACTGGAAGCACAATAGATACAAATGGTTTGCAACATGTTTTTTTAATTGAGCGAAAAATATCTTTTTTCAAAAATGAATGCAAAAATACTGTTTTCTTTCCGTATTTTTGAACTTCAATTCAAAAATACTAAAAAATGATATTGGTAACGGGCGGAACAGGTTTAGTAGGTGGGCATTTATTGTGGCATTTGTTACAAGAAAACGACAGAATTTGCGCTATAAAAAGAACATCCAGCAATTTGAATCCGTTAAAAACAATTTTCGCTTTTTACAGTTCTAAGCCCGATGAGTTTTTAGCTCGTATCGACTGGATAATTGCCGATGTGCTGGATATTGATTCGATGCGATTGGCATTAGTAAATATTACTCAGGTTTTCCATTGTGCAGCTGTTGTTTCATTGGGTAATAGTGCTGAATATCTGTTAGATACAAATGTAACTGGTACACGAAATTTAGTGACAATTGCTTTGGAAATGAAAATTGAAAAACTCTGCTTTGTTAGCTCCATTGCTGCATGTGGAAAAGCAGAAAAGAAATTGGAAATTGACGAAAATTGTTCGTGGAATGAAAATAAATTGACGTCGCTTTATGCCCGAAGTAAATATTATTCGGAACAAGAAGTCTGGAAAGGAATAAGTAAAGGATTAAATGCTGTGATTGTAAATCCCGGAGTAATTTTAGGAGTTTCGGGAACAAATAGCGGAAGTTCTCAACTGTTTTCGCAGGTAAAAAAAGGATTAATGTTTTATACCAATGGTGGCAGTGGTTATGTCGACGTGCAGGATGTAGTGAGAATAATGATAGAATTAATGAAAAGTAAAATTTCGGGCGAACGATTTATATTGGTAAGTGAAAATTGTTCCAATCGCGATGTGCTGAGCTGGATGGCTGATGGATTTGCCATGCGCCGACCGTTTATTCCTATAGGCAGAAAAATACTTTGGTTAGTAGGAGTTTTATCTGAGTTTCTGGGATATATTTTTCGTTTTAGTCCACTTATTGACAGGGGAACAGCCCGTTCGGCCACCAATAGAGGATATTATTCAAGTCGAAAAATAAAAAATGCTATTGATTGGAATTTCAAACCAGTAAAAGATTGTATAATGCAGATTTGTGAGTTTGATAGAAAGATTTTGTAAAATTAAATTGAAGAGTTTTTGTAAAATTCT
>JBMOHG010000266.1:0-4715 GCA_049317965.1 Paludibacter sp. | reverse complement strand
TGAAATCGAAATTTGTTGTCAGAGCAGTGGGCAACGAATTAATTTTGGTGCCATTAACCGGTAATGTAGCACAGATGAATGAGTTATTTACAATGAACGAAACCGGAAAATTTATCTGGGAAAACATTGACGAAAAAACAACAATTGAAGAGTTGGAAAACCTAATGACCGATGCCTTTAACATTGACAGTGAAACTGCAAAAAAAGACATTATCATTTTTCTGAAGAAACTGGAAACAACACTTTAAAATGAAACATCTAACCTTTTGATGATGAATTCCACCAAAATTACTGTTGCAGATTTTTTGATTAAGTTACTTTCTGAATCCAATATTGAGTTGGAAGAAGGATATTTTCCATTTCTGAGCAATGAAAATACCGCCGAAGCAGATATTAGCATAGAATGTATTGCGGGTTTACCTGGTAATCCTTTTGAAAACGAAAAACTTGTATTTGAAGCAAAAAACGAAACGCAAAAATTCTATTCTATTTATAAGTCCGGCTCCAACCTTGGTTTTATAATTTACAATCAGCAAACAAATGAAATTCAGCAGCTTGCTACGCTGGATGAAACTTATACACATTGGAAAGTATATTCCGAACTCACCGACGAGAATAACTTAATGCCATTAAGATATCCAATGGGACCAATTATTTTGCATTATCTGACTGTAAAATCGGATGCTGTGATGATTCATGCCTCTTGTGCTTTCGATGGTATTAATGGTAGAATTTTTACAGGTTTTTCGGGTGCAGGGAAAAGCACTATTTCAAAAATTTGGGCAGATGCCGGAAATCTAATTGTAAACGATGACCGTCTGATTATCAGGAAGCGCGATGATGGCTTTTATGTTCACAACACGCCCATGTATTATCAGGACAAACCAAAAGCGGTGCCTTTAAATTCAATTTTTCTGATTAGTCATTCACCACAAAACAAGATAAAAAAACTATCGGGTGCTTTGGCAGTTTCGAAAGTGCTGGCATTTTGTATTCAGAATAATTTTGATAAAAAAATCATACATAATCATTTGGAGTTTCTGAGTGAACTTTGCACACATATAACGGTTTACGAATTAGGATTTGTACCCGATTCGAGCGTTGTAAATTTTATAAAAGCAAATGAAACAGGAGGAATTAAGTAACAACTTACACGATTTTGTTGAAACCCTGCTGGACGACAACCATCTGCTTAGAATTAAAATGCAGGGATTCAGCATGTATCCTACATTGAAAGCGGGCGATATTGGAACGGTTGAAAAATGTCAGGCAGAGGATTTGAAAATTGGTGATATTGTTGTTTTTAAATCTAATCATAAACTTGTAGCGCACCGCCTGATAGATATTCGGATAAATAATGGCATTCAATTTTTTGTAGCCAAAGGCGATAATAATCCCAAAAAGGATGCTCCATTTACCGCTGAAGCATTATTGGGAAAAATAAATTCATTTCAACGTAAAAATCGTGAGATAAAAATGGACAGTCGCGTTATGAAAATGCGCCGTTTCAATTCCATACATTTACCAAAAATAACCGTTTTCTATCATCGCTTTATTCTCGGTTTTGTTCATCGATTTAGTAATCTAAATTCGGGTTGGAAATCATTAAAGCAAAATCTGAAAATTGTTAGTGAAAATTCGGGTAAACTATTATTTGTCAATACTTCAATTGCTGCATTACAAGGTATTCTGCCATTTGTAATAATTGTTTGCATAAAATCTTTAATCGATTATTTGACACAAACTTCAGCGTTGGAAGGCAATCAACGGCTTTACTTCATTGGATTACTGACCATTACAGCACTTGTTTTTTTAGTCAATGGAATGTTGACCGAAATTAAGGGTTATTACTCCGAAAAACTTTCACAATCCATTACCCGCCGAATTTACGAAAAACTACATAGCAAGCATACTTCGCTCGATTTGTCGCACTACGAAAATCCTGCCGAACAAGACAAAATTCATCGCGCTGTTCAAGAGGCTTCATTCCGTCCAATAAAAATAATGAATGAATTGCAAACGGGTGTAAAATCAATTGCAGCAGCACTTTTTTTGGTTGGTATATTTATCACTATACGCTGGTATCTAATTGCATTACTTGTTATTGCAATTTTTCCGGGCATCATTATTCGTTTAAAATACTCGCGGAAACTGTATAAGCTGAAAGAATCGCAAAGCACAAAAGAGCGGGAAATGTATTATTACAATCGGATTCTTACAGGTTTTCCTTTTGCAAAAGAGCTCAAATTATTTGGTTTTTCTGGATACTTTTTAAATCGGTTTAGTAATACGCAAAATAATCTTTTTGAAGAAAAAATAACACTTCGTAAGTCAGAACTTCGACTTGAAATTTTCGCACAGCTTTTTGCAATTATATTGATATTCATATCGTTGGGCTACGTTTCTTATCTCAAAATAAATGGTGAGATTTCAATAGGAACGGTAGTATTGTTTTTCTTTGCGTTCCAAAGAGGTTATTCAGTTCTGAATGATTTCTTCCGCTCGATAACACAAATCATGGAAGACAATACGTTTTTGAATGATTTTATGGCTTTTTTAAATATGCCAACCAAATCAAAATTACCTACCGAAAAAGTGGCTGATTTTTCATTGAAAAAAGAGATTCTTATTCAAAATGTTAGTTTCAGCTATGAATCGAGCAAAAGGGAAGCATTGAAATCTATTAATATAACTATTCCGGCCGGCAAAACTGTTGCATTTGTAGGAGCGAATGGTTCGGGTAAAACTACACTGATAAAATTGCTTTGTGGGTTTTATCAACCCGATGCAGGTAAAATACTTTTTGATGGAGTGGATGCTTCCGAAATTGGTCAGAAAAAGGTTTGCGAAAATATAACTGCAGTTTTTCAAGACTTTGCATTGTATAATATTCCCGCAATTGAAAATATCAGATTGGGAAATATAAAAACTGAATTTGATTTAGAAAAAGCAAAAAAAGCTGCCAATGAGGCTGGTGTAGGCGAAATAATAGAGCGTTTGCCAAATGGATATGCCACTTTATTGGGTAATTTATTTAAAACCGGTGAAGAACTGAGCATTGGTCAATGGCAGAAAATGGCTATTGCAAGGGCATTTTACCGCGATGCTCCTTTACTGTTAATGGACGAACCATCTAGTGCTTTGGATGCTGAATCGGAATTGCAGATTATCAATAGCTTAAAAAAACTGTCACGCGATAAAACGGCTGTCATTATTAGTCACCGCCTTTCGACTGTACAATGGGCAGATTTAATTTATCTTTTTGATGAAGGCAAAATTATAGAATTTGGTAATCATCAAGAGCTTCTGAAACAAAAAGGAAAGTATTTTTCATTATTTCAAACAGTTAACAATAAATTTGAAGAAAAATAAATTCAAATATGAATTGTGACCACACTCCTACCCGATTTCAGGATCATCAACAAATCATTATTTGATATAATTTAGTACATGACAAAAAATATAGTAACAATAAAATCTTTAAAAAAATAACGAACTTATTCCTTTTACTGCTATTCGGATTCCGGGATTGACCTCGTCCGGTAAGCCGAAAAACAAGTGAGGATGGCGTGGAAAACTTTTCTGTTTGAGCGAGGGCGTATTCCGCCCGAGTGAGTTTAAAGTTTTCAGCCAGCCGAGCGCAAGTTTTTCGAGTGAAGCGGGCGTAGTCTTGACCTTTTTTGCTTACTTTTTTGTGTCAAGACAAAAAAGTTAGTGGGGTTTGGGGCTAGCCCCAAGTACAAAGTGATTGAATATAAATGATTTTCTGATTTTTTCATGTACTTTGTTGATATAAATTAAATTTCTTTCTAAAACAGATTTCTCAAAAATACTATGCATACTATACCCCAAAAACTTGAACAATTTCAACGACTACTCGAAATAATGACTGAACTTCGCGCTAAATGCCCGTGGGACAAGGAACAAACTTTCGAAAGTCTGCGAACACTTACCATCGAAGAAACCTACGAACTAGCCGATGCGATTATTCGTGACGACAAAAAAGAAATCCGCAAAGAACTGGGTGACATTTTGTTACATATTGTATTTTATGCCGAAATGGGTAATGAAACACAAGATTTCGACATTTACGATGTTTGTGTTGGATTATGCGAAAAATTGATTTATCGCCATCCACATATATTTGCTGACGTAACAGCCGAAAATAGCGAAACGGTAATGCAAAACTGGGAAACGTTGAAACTGAAAGAAAAAGGAGGAAATAAATCGGTTCTTTCGGGCGTTCCAAACTCAATGCCAGCTCTTATCAAAGCTCATCGCATTCAGGACAAAGCCCGTAGTGTAGGATTTGATTGGGAACATCGTGAACAGGTTTGGGACAAAGTACAAGAGGAAATTAATGAGTTTAAAGCTGAGATTGTAGCAATGGACAAAGATAAAATGGAAGCCGAGTTCGGCGACTTACTTTTCAGTCTGATAAATGCAGCCCGATTGTACGATATTAATCCCGAAAATGCGCTGGAACGAACAAACCGTAAGTTCATCAGCCGTTTTAATTATCTGGAATCTAAAACTATTTCAATTGGTAAAGATTTAAAAGCCATGAGTTTGGCCGAAATGGATGTGATTTGGGATGAGGCGAAACGGAAAGAAATTTGAAAATGTGATAATATGAAAATTTTAAAATTTTAAAAATGAAATACTTAATCTGCTATGAATAAATTAGTCATTATTGGAAATGGATTTGATTTGGC
>JBMOHG010000265.1:0-4747 GCA_049317965.1 Paludibacter sp. | reverse complement strand
GAGGATTTGAATTTGCCTGAACGCAGCGAACGTCCAGAACGTGGTGAAAGAAGTGATCGTGGTGAACGTGGAAGTAAAACGGGTGGAAAAGTTCGTTTAAAAATGAATTTAGGTGATAGAGAAGGTCTTGATCCTAAAAGATTTCTAGGCATTATTAATGATGTTACCGGTGATAAATCTATTAGTATAGGTTCAATCGAAATTACAAATAAATATACTTTCTTTGATGTATTTGCCGATCAACTTGATAAAGTGGTTTCAGCATTTGCCGATCAGACCGAGATTGTAGTTACCGAAGCCAAAGGAAGTAAAACATTTGACGACAGAAAATCAGATTATCGTCCTCGAATTGGTGGAGGTACAGGTGGATCTTCACGTGGTGGTTCAGGTGGTGGTTATCGCGGTGGTGATAGAAGTCCAGATCGTAGTTCAAATCGTCCTGCAGCAAGTGCAGGTGGTTCTGAGAAACCCTGGCGTAATCGCGAATTAGGTGATAGAAGCAGTCGCCCTTCTGGTGGTGGTGAACGAAGAAGTAGTGGTGGTACAGGATCAGGATACAAAAAAAGGTATTAAGTTTTAAAAATCTAATATAGGAACGGATAATTCGTAAAGAGTTATCCGTTTTTTTTGTTTTAATATTTCTAAGTTATAGTATTTTTAACTCAATAAACCATTTTAATTAACATTCAATTTCTTAATTATTTTTCGGTGCTTATTGTAATATTTATAAAAATCATTTTCTATAAATAAATATTTCAATTGATTTATAATTCATAAGTTAGCAAAAAACATATTCGTAATCTTATTGTATTATGTACAGTAATATATTTTTCTTATTGTAAATATTACATTATTCAAATGTCTGTAAATGTGTTTTATAACATAAAATTATTATATTATAGTATCAATAATATGTCTATTTTTGTCGTAAGATTTATTCAAAAAAAGTATTATGCCTGATTCAACTTTATATAATCCCCATATTTCTGTCGATTGCGTGGTGTTTGGTTTCGACGGTGAAAAGCTCAAGGTGTTGCTCATTGAGCGCAGATTAGATGAACAAGTGGATGAGCAGAGTGAATTGTATAATGACAAAAAACTTCCGGGAAGTATTATTCTAAACGATGAAGATATTGACGAAGCTGCTTCGAGAGTTTTGAATGAACTTACAGGCTTAAAAAATATCTATTTAAGCCAGTTTAAGAGTTTCGGAAATCCAACAAGAACCAATAATCCGCGTGATATTCTTTGGTTAGAACGTACTACTCAATTGAAAATTGGTCGTATTGTGACAGTAGCTTATGTAGCTTTGATTAAAATTGACCGTAAATTAGTTTTTAACGCTGACGATTCATCTGCTAATTGGTACGATGTAAATGAGATAGCTAATATGACTTTGGCTTTTGATCACAATAAAATTATACAAACAGGATTGGAACATATCCGCCACAGAGTAGATGTTGAACCACATTTATTGTTCGAGTTACTGCCAAAGAAATTTACAATATCGCAATTAAGAATTTTACATGATGTGTTAAATCAAACTCGTTCTGACGTAAGAAATTTTCAGAAAAAGGTGTCACAAATGCCTTATTTAGTTATGCTCGAAGAAACAGAAAAAGGTGTGCCACATAGGGCGGCAAGGCTTTATAAATATAAGAAATAAAGCCCTCTAAATCCACCTGAAGGAGGACTTTAAAATTAGTTTTGATTATATAAACAAGAATATTAAAATATGAATAAAGAAATGAACATGTCGAATAATAGCAAATCTAACTCCCCTTTAGGGGTTGGGGGCCTATTATTAGGTTATGATTTAGGTAGTTCGTCAGTAAAGGCGAGTTTGGTAAATTCCACAACAGGCGAATGCGTGTCGTCGGCATTTTTCCCAAAGAAAGAAATGGAGATAATTTCGGTGAAAGCCGGTTGGGCGGAACAAAACCCCGAGATATGGTGGAAAAATCTGAAATTGGCTACACAAGTGGTGTTAGAAGAATCGGGAGTTAATTCTTCAGATATTAAGGCTATTGGAATTTCGTACCAAATGCACGGTTTGGTGCTTGTAGACGAAAACCAGCAAGCTATCCGCAATTCAATTATCTGGTGCGACAGTCGTGCAGTGCCTTATGGCGAAAAAGCATTCAAAGAACTTGGAGGAGAACAATGTTTATCACATTTATTAAACTCTCCGGGTAATTTTACTTTGTCGAAAATGGCATGGGTAAAAGAAAACGAACCTGAAAACTTTGCTAAAGCAAAATATTATATGTTGCCAGGCGATTATCTAGCTATGCGCATGACCGGTGATGCCCGCACAACAGCGTCGGGTTTGTCGGAAGGTATTGCATGGGATTTTAAAGCCGAAGCTCCGGCAAAATTCTTGTTTGATTATTTTGGATTTGACACCAAATTAATTCCAGAAATTGTTCCAACATTTGGACAACAAGGAAATTTGAAAGCAGATATTGCTGTTGAACTTGGTTTGGCTGCCGGAACTCTGGTAACGTATCGTGCAGGTGATCAACCTAACAATGCATTGTCGTTAAACGTGTTGAACCCTGGAGAAATTGCTGCTACCGGTGGTACGTCGGGTGTGGTTTATGGTGTAAACAGCGATTCGAAATACGATCCAGAATCACGAGTGAACTCATTTGCACACGTAAATCATACGAAAGAAGCAACTCGTGTCGGAGTATTGCTTTGTATTAATGGAACTGCCATTTTGAATACATGGATAAAAAATAATGTTGCTCCTGAAGGTATCAGTTATGCCGAAATGAATGAATTGGCCGCCGGAATTCCTATTGGTAGTGAAGGTGTAAGCATAATTCCTTTTGGTAATGGTGCTGAGCGCGTTTTGGGAAATCAAGAGCCAAATTGTTCTATCCATGGTGTAAATTTCAACCGCATTACTAAAGCACATTTAATTCGTGCAGCACATGAAGGCATTGCGTTTTCGTTCAAATATGGTATGGATATTATGAATGATATGGGTATCGAAACTAAAACCATTCGTGCAGGACATGCTAACTTGTTTTTAAGTCCTATTTTCCGTCAGACCTTGGCCAATATAACCGGAGCCACCATTGAACTTTACAATACCGATGGCTCTGTAGGTGCAGCACGTGGAGCAGGAATAGGAGCAGGGATATACAAAGATGCTGAAGAAGCTTTTGCTACACTTAAGAAGATTCAGGTGATTATACCCGAACAAAAAGATGTGGAGGCTACGAAAGTGGCGTATGAGAAATGGGTGAAGAATATATAAGAACCCCAACCCCTAAAGGGGCTTAAAACCCAAGTCTCTGAAATTCAAAATAATAAATAAACTACTTCTACTCCCCTTTAGGGAATGGAGGTCATAAAATAAAACAATTAATACTAACTTCTCTGGCTCCCCTTTAGGGGCTGGGGGTCATTTAAATTATTATGTCAACAAAAGTGTATTTCCCGTCCGTGGAAAAAATCAAATTCGAAGGAAAACAAAGTAAAAATCCTTTAGCGTTTCGTTATTACGATGCTGAAAAAGTGGTTTATGGTAAAACCATGAAAGATTGGTTCAAATTCTCTATGGCCTGGTGGCATTCGATGTGTGCTGAAGGTGGTGATCCATTCGGTCCAGGAACACAAGTTCACCCATGGGTAGGTGCTGAAGATGCTTTGCAAGCTGCTAAAGATAAGATGGATGCAGGTTTTGAATTCATGTCAAAAATTGGTATCGAATATTACTGTTTTCATGATATCGACTTAGTGAGTGAAGGTTCTTCAATCGAAGAATACGAAGCCAACCTGAAAGCTATCGTTGCTTATGCAAAAGAAAAACAAGCTGCTACTGGTATCAAACTGATGTGGGGTACTGCTAATGTATTCTCACCAGCACGTTATATGAATGGTGCAAGCACCAATCCTGATTTTGATGCAGCTGCACGCGCTATGCTTCAAATCAAAAACTCTATCGATGCTACTATTGAACTTGGTGGACGTGGTTATGTGTTCTGGGGAGGTCGCGAAGGTTACATGAGTTTGTTGAACACCAACATGAAACGCGAAAAACAACACATGGGTACTATGTTGCAAATGGCTCGTGATTATGGTCGTGCTAAAGGTTTCAAAGGCGTATTCTTGATTGAACCAAAACCAATGGAACCAATGAAACACCAATACGATGTGGATACTGAAACTGTTATCGGTTTTCTAAAACAATTCGGTTTGGAAAATGATTTCAAAATCAACATTGAAGTAAACCATGCAACTTTGGCTGGTCATACTTTTGAGCACGAATTACAATGTGCAGTTGATAATGGCATGTTGGGTGCTATCGATGCTAACCGTGGTGATGTTCAAAACGGTTGGGATACTGACCAATTCCCTGTTGATATTTTCGAATTGACACAAGCTATGTTGGTTGTGCTTCAAGGTGGTGGTATGCAAGGTGGTGGTACTAACTTTGATGCTAAAATCCGTCGTAACTCTACCGATAACGAAGATTTATTTATCGCTCATGTTGGAGCTATGGATATTATGGCTCGTGCTTTGGAAGCTGCAGCTGCTATCTTAGAAGAATCTCCTTACAAAAAAATGGTTTCTGACCGTTATGCATCTTACGATGCAGGAAAAGGTAAAGAATTTGAAGAAGGCAAACTAACATTCGAAGATGTGTACGCTTACGCAAAAGCCAATGGCGAACCAAAACAAATCAGCGGAAAACAAGAGCTATACGAAGCAATTGTAAATATGTATATTTAAT
>JBMOHG010000264.1:0-4750 GCA_049317965.1 Paludibacter sp. | reverse complement strand
AAGAAATTTACGATTATTGCCAAAAATAATTCAGTAAAAAATAAATACATTCAGAGGGTAAAATTGAATGGAAAAATATATTCCAAAAGATTTATAACTCATTCTGATATTGTTTCGGGAGGAGAATTGGTTTTTGAAATGGGAGAACTGCCCCAAACCCCTAAACAGAATTGAAATTGCTTTTTAATATTTTAAAATAAAACAATAAATTATTAATATATAAATACTTATGAGAAAACACATTATTTCAATTATTGTGCTGACCATGCTGCTGTTGCTGACGGCAACAATTCATGCTCAAACAGTAAAAGGTACTGTCAGCGATGACAAGGGCGAAGCTATTATTGGTGCTTCGGTATTGGAAAAAGGGACAACTAACGGAACTGTTACCAATGTGAATGGTGAATTTAACCTGGTACTTAAAAATTCAAATTCCCAGATTGAAGTGTCGTATATTGGCTACTTGAAACAGCAAGTTAGTGTGGCAGGCAAAAGTCTTGTGAAAGTAATATTGGAAGACGATGCCAAAGTGCTTGACGAAGTGGTGGTAACTGCTTTGGGTATAAAAAGAGAGAAAAAATCGCTTGGTTACTCCATTCAAGAAGTAAAAGGCGAGGAACTTACAAAAGTAAAATCGAACAATGTAATGAACTCGCTTGCCGGACGTGTTGCCGGACTAAAAGTAAGTACAACCGGAACCGGTGAATGGGGCACAACCAATATTTTGCTTCGTGGTGCAACGTCGTTGTCAGGTAACAACCAACCATTGATTGTTATAGATGGAATTCCTGTTAGCGGAGGTTCGCGTGGAAATGGAAGCGAAAACGGTGGAATTGATTATGGTAGCGGTTTATCGGATATTAATCCGGATGATATTGAGAGTGTTTCGATGTTGAAAGGTGGAAATGCAGCTGCACTTTATGGGTCGCGTGCAGGCTCTGGAGTAATTATGATTACTACAAAAAAAGGTATGGCACGTAAAACACTGGGTGTTAAGTACAGTTACGATTTAGGGGTTTCTACATTGAACGTCTTTCCAAATATGCAAAACGAATATGGTCGCCAAACTGAGATTGTAAACGGCGTAGAACAGGAGGTTTTAAAAGGCACCAACTGGGCAGATGCTAAATTGGATGGCCGAATGGTAAAAAAATGGAATGGTGATATTGTTCCTTTTACAGTTCAACCTAACAATATCAGTGATTTTTTTCAAACCGGATTACGAAACACACATTCTATAGAAATGGATGGTGGAACCGAAACAGCTCAGGCACGTTTATCCATTATGGTAAGTAATTCGAAAGGCATTATTCCAAATAGCGAATTGAAAAAATACAGTTTTAGCTTGAGTGGTAATGCTAAATTGGGAAAAAAACTTACAATTTCGGGACGTACAACTTACTTGATTCAGAATACTCAAAACCGTCCAAATTTGGCCGATAGCCCCGACAATCCAATGTACAGTTTCCTTCGTATGCCGCGCAATATACAGTTAGCCGACATGCAGGATTATGAAGATGCCAATGGATTTCCACGTCTGTGGGATGGAAAAGCTAAAAGTTATACCGACGACATATCGAAAAATCAAAACCCATATTGGTCTATTTATAAAAATTTAAATAAAGACAATCGTTACAGATTAATGGCCAATGCATCAGCAAAATACGAATTTACAAGTCATCTAGATTTAATGGTGCGTGCCGGAACTGATTTTACACTCGACGACAATGAAACGCGTGTTGCAAAACGTACGGCTTACGAAAACAACGAAACCCGTTCTAAATATGCCCAGAGTTGGGGAAAATCATTCGAAAATAATTTCGACTTCTTGCTTACCTACAGAAATAATTTCTTTGACAATAAATTATCAGTTGTTGCTACTGGTGGTGGTAATTTGAGGCATACTTGGGGTAATAGCATTGGGTTTTATTCATTGGCCCTTTCGCTCGACGATTTATATACGGTGGGTAATGCTAAAAACGTTACCAGTACGCAAGGTTTCAGCCAAATGCAAGTGCAATCGTTTTACGGAACAGTATCTTTGGGCTACAAGAGTTTTTTGTTTTTAGACCTCACAGCCCGCGAAGACTGGAATTCGAGTCTGTATTCAGTAATCAATCCGCTTGCTTCTGACTTGGAGTATTTTTATCCTTCGGCAAGTTTATCTACCTTGGTAACTGATGCATTTCCAGCATTAAAATCCGATTTTTTATCGTATCTTAAAGTGCGATTGGCAATTGCAGGAATAGGCAATGGCACAAGTGCTTATCGAACATCGTACAGCTACAGCATTGGCCCCGGACATCTCGGACAACAATATGCTTACAAACCCGATGTAAAACCATTTGTAACATTAAAACCCGAATTGGTAAATACTGGCGAAGTGGGTGTTGAGGCGAACTTTTTTCAGAATTTACTCAAGTTAGATGCCACATATTATATAAACCGGACATCAAATCAGATTATCGCCCAGCGCATTCCTTCACCATCGGGCTATACCACCAAATTGATGAATGCTGGTTTGGTACAAAATCAAGGTGTTGAATTACAGCTTACAGCCAATATAATTGAAAAGAAAGATTTACATTGGGATGTTTTTGTAAATTTCTCGCGCAACCGCGATAAAATCATCGAACTCCTCGACCCTGAAAAAAAAGACAGACGCATTTTAGCATCTGCCGGAACATTATCGGTACATGCTAAAGCGGGTGGACGTTATGGCGAAATTTATGGAACAAAGTATTTGCGAAATGATAAGGGAGAACGTATCATAGGCGCAAACGGAATGCCACAGTTAGCTATGGATGAATATGGATCTACCACTGAAAATTATTTGGGAAATATCCAAAATGATTTTATTGGTGGGTTTGGTACAAATTTTACTTTCAAAGGATTTACATTTAGCGGATTAATTGATGTACGCATGGGTGGAAAATTGTATTCGTTCACCGAAAAAATTACAACTGAATATGGTAACGCTCCCTGGACTACAACAGGTAGAACAGAATGGGCTACATCCGAAACTGCTCGTATTGCTGCTGGAAAATCGCCAGTGGAATGGTTCGACTCACGCAATCAACGAGGGTATTTGCCCGAAGGAGTAATTTTATTGCCTGATGGTAGCTACACGCCTAATCGCAAATTATATGTTTCACCACAAGCGTACTGGATTAACGCTGCCGGCGTTGACGAAGAATTTTTGCACGATGCTTCTTTTGTAAAATTCAAAGAAGTACGTATTGGTTATAATTTACCTAAGAAATGGCTAAAATCAATGTCGATTAACAATATACAATTAGCTGCTGTTGGTCGTAATTTGTTCTATATATACAAAGCTGCTCCCAAGGGATTAGATCCCGAAGCATCTTTCAATGGAATGGGTTTTGAATACAGTTCTGTACCTACAACACGCGAATGGGGATTTAGTGCTAACATTAGTTTCTAACCAATTAACAATAAATGAAAATGAAAAAACTGAATATAATTATCATCGCTTTCTTGGTTGGATTGACAGCTTGCACCGATAAATTTGCAGAAATCAACACCAATCCAAACGCCACAAATACCATTGACCCAGCTTATCTTTTTACCACTTCGCAACGCCGTGGGGCAATGGATGACCGTGTTTATTATTACACGCGTGGAATGGCTTGTTTTGAAACGCAAATGTATGCCAACACCAACTACACAAAAGAGCATTGTACTGATCGCTATCAATTTAATGGCGCTTGGAATGGAACATTGTGGGGCGCAGCTTATGCTGGAGATGCTTCCAAAACATATTTATCGTTTGTGGCTGAAGCCGAAAAAATTGCAAGAAAAGGTGGAATGGACAACAAAGAAGCCACTTGTGCAATTTGGAAATCGTTTTTATTCCTTCAATTAACAGATTTATTTGGTGATATTCCTTACAGCGAAGCATTTAACGATTTGATTGATTACCCAAAGTACGACACGCAGGAAACAATTTATGCCGGAATTTATGCAACATTAAAAGCAAGTAATGCAAAATTAGACCCGATAAAAGGAAATGGAATGAGTAATGCCGATTTGTTTTACGCTGGAGATATTGGTTCTTGGAAACGTTTTTCAAATTCAATTCGTTTGCGAATGGCAATGCGTATTTCAAATGTAAATCCTACATTAGCAAAGACTTGGTTTGACGATACAATGGCTGATGCTGGTGGTTTAATGACCAATAATAACCAGTCATGTAGATTGAAAACCGATCCAGCTGGACCTCAAGGAATTCATAGCGATAATCCGATAAAAGTAATGGCAAATGCATTCGATTGGTACAGAATCAGCGAATTTATGGTCAATACTTTAAATACTTTGCAGGATCCACGTATGTTTAATATTGCGGAGCCAACAAAGAAATACCTTGATGCAATGAAAGCAATTTGCAGCGATTTGGAAAAAAACACCGCACTTTTTGGAACTCTAACTTTTGCTGAACAAGAAAAAATATCTTACTTTGCCAAAGAAGGTTCTTCATTTATTAATGTTTTTGCGCAAGGACGATATTTTACTGATGATGTTGACGCAATTGTTGCAAGAGTACTTCCAACTAGAGTTTCAGAAGCGAGCCGGAATATTAAATATCGTGGCGTTCTTAACGGACAAAGTATTGAATCGCTGACAACTATGCAAAGTAAATTGGGAGAATATTCTGATTTGAGCCAATACTTGCGCCAAAATAATTATCAAACCAATTTATTTGTATATCCTGAAGTTTGTTTTTTGCTTG
>JBMOHG010000263.1:0-4758 GCA_049317965.1 Paludibacter sp. | reverse complement strand
CAGAATATCAATTTTATACCACTCTCATTCCCAAATTGGAATAAACCAACGATTCCTGAGTTTTTAGCATTTATTGAAAAGGCAATACCAGTAAAAGACTTGAATCAAAACACTTATTTTATTGGTCATAGCATTGGTTGCAGGGCAGCTTTGATTTATCTGAATGAAATTCATAAACGAAATGTGAGTCTCAAAATTGGAGGTTTATTATGTGTAGCAGGTTGGTGGAATGTAGATAAACCATGGCCACAATTAAAAAAATGGATAGATATAACGCTTGATTTCAATGGATTACAACAGATTTGTAGTAATAATATTTTAGTTTTATTATCTGACAACGATCCATTTACTTCAAATACAATGGAAAATAAAAATCTTTGGCAGAAAAATCTAAACGCAAAAGTTGTGATTGTGCCAAATGCTAAACATTTCAATGAAAATGAAGGCTTTGTAGAAATAATAAACGAGATTTCAGCATTTACTTTAAAATTACACTTTTTATGATTCACATCAACACAAAAAACTTTTTCGAAAAACTCCAAATAGCTGTTGAACAAAAAGAAATGATAAAACTTCAACTTACAGGGAAAAGGAAAAAATTGTCGGATTTAAAAAAGATAATTATTTCAGCAGTTGAGATTAAAAAAGGATATTGTCTTAATTTTGTATATAGATATAATACAAAGGATATTACAAAAAACTTTGATATTTCTGAGGGTATGGATTTGATAGTAAAAGCCATGGAAAATGATTTTTATAATGCCGAAATGTTTTCAAAAACTGAAAATCTAAGTCTGATAATACTGCCAAATGAAAAATCACAATTGAAAACCACTTCAGCTACTATTGAAACGCCAACAACTTTTACGCATAACAGAATTAAAGAAAGACTGATAGAGATAACAAATAATGTGTATTTGCGTGAGCTGGGAATCACCAATGCCGAATGGGAAGTTAGACGTGAAATGAGTGACAAATTCAAGCAAATTAACAAATACATCGAGTTACTTGCACCATATTTATTGGAACTTTCTAAAAATGATAGTTTGCATTTTGCTGATATGGGTTCTGGAAAAGGGTATTTGACTTTTGCATTGTATGATTACCTCACAAATAATCTGAAAATAAACACAAAAGCTACAGGAGTTGAATATCGTGAAGATTTGGTAGAAATATGTAATAATATAGCTCAAAAAGCAAATTTCGATGGACTCAGTTTTGTGAAAGGAACCATTGAAAAAACAGAATTAGAAAAAATTGATATTTTAATTGCACTACATGCCTGCGACACTGCTACCGACGAAGCAATTTATCGTGGAATACATTCAAATGCAGCTTTAATAGTTTGTGCACCATGTTGCCATAAACAAATCCGTAAGGCATTTAATGTGACCAATGAACTTAGTAATGTTACAAAGTTTGGTATATTAAAAGAGCGTCAAGCCGAAATTATTACCGATACTTTACGTGCCATGATAATGGAAGTGTATGGTTACAAAACCAATGTTTTTGAGTTTATTTCGCTGGAACACACACCTAAAAACGTAATGATAGTAGGAAAAAAGAGTCATAGTGCAAGTCTGGATAAAATGCAAATCATCAAAAACATTGCGGCAATAAAACAAATGTTTGGTATTGAAAAGCATTATTTGGAAACACTTCTAGAAATGTAAGAAAGAACCTCATTTTCATAAACATCGATATTTTTGCCTGTTCAAATTCAAATAAAATTTAGAAAATAAATATTTATTCATTTTTCACCAATAAATTCAATGGTTTTATTACTTTTGTTCTATTAATTTTTTATATTGCAAAAATCACAAAAATTACACTTTCATTGTTCGCATGAATTCACCAAGCATAAAAAAACTGTACTTCAAGGATACTTCATTTGCAAACCTTATGACGCATCGTATTTACAATGTGTTATTGTATGCAAGTAAGTACGATGCTTTTGTGCTGGAAGAAGATGGACGAATTGACGAACAGATATTTAACGAATACACTTCATTAAATCTACGTTATCCACCTCGATTTACGCTTGTTTCTAACGAAGAAGAAGCCAATGCATTGTTACGTGACCGACAATTCGAACTCATCATTTCGATGCCAAGTGGCGATAGCATAAATCCATTTGAATGGGCTAAGCAAGTTAAAAAACAATTTCCTGACATTCCAATTGTTGTACTAACACCTTTCTCAAAGTCGGTTTCACAACGTATTGCTAACGAAGACTTAAGTGCTATCGACTACGTTTTCAGCTGGTTAGGCAATTCAGACATTTTACTGGCCATTATAAAATTGATAGAAGACAGAATGAATGTTGAAGAAGATGTAAATTCGGTCGGCGTTCAGGTTATTTTATTTGTCGAAGATTCAATTCGGTGGTATTCGTCTATTGTACCACATCTATACAAATTTGTATTTAAGCAGAGCCGATCGTTTATGACCGAAGCTCTGAACGAACACGAACAAATGCTTAGGATGCGAGGTCGTCCAAAAATTCTATTAGCTCGTTCGTACGAAGAAGGATTTGCCATTTATGAGAAATACAAACATAATATGCTTGGGGTTATAACCGACGTAAGTTACCCACAAGAAGGTGTTAAAAACAAATTAGCAGGCATAAATTTGTGCACTGAAATCCGTAAATTCGACAAGCATATACCACTAATTGTAGAATCGACTGAAGAAGGAAATCATCAGGCTGCTGATAATGTAAATGCGGCATTTCTTAATAAGATGTCGAAGACATTATTACTGGAGTTGCGTGAAAAAATAACTGAGAACTTTGGTTTTGGCGAGTTTGTTTTCGTAAACCCAACTACCGGTCTTGAGGAAACTCGGGTTCATAATTTGCGGGGTCTACAGGAAAGTATTTTCAGTGTTAGCGACGAATCGCTTTATTTTCATGTTTCACGAAATAATATATCGAGATGGTTGTATTCTCGTGCCATGTTCCCGTTAGCGGAATTTCTAAAAAACATCAAAGTTGAAATCAGTATACCAAGTGATTTTATAAAAGTCCGTCAGATTATTTTTGATGCAATAGTTCATTACCGGAAAGTGAAAAACAGAGGAATTGTGGCCGTTTTTCAACGTGATAGATTTGACCAGTATTCAAATTTCGCACGAATTGGCGAAGGATCATTGGGTGGAAAAGGACGTGGTTTGGCATTTATTGATGCCATGATAAAACGCAATGAAAGTTTGGAAAGTTTCGAAAACACACAGATTATTATTCCAAAAACTGTTGTACTTTGTACAGATAATTTTTCGGAATTTATGGAGTTAAATCAACTCTATCCTATCGCATTATCTGATACAGAAGATAAAGAAATTTTGAAACACTTTCTGAAAGCAAGAATCCCACATCACTTAATTGCTGATTTACATGCTTTTATTGGTGCTATAAATTCACCAATTGCAGTACGTTCATCCAGTTTATTGGAGGATTCGCACTATCAGCCTTTTGCCGGAATTTATTCCACTTATATGGTTCCCTATTCGGCAGACAGTAAAACACACATGCTCGAAATGATTACAGAAGCTGTAAAAGCTGTTTATGCTTCAGTTTTTTACCGAGATAGCAAGGCCTATATGACAGCCACAAAAAATGTAATTGACGAAGAAAAAATGGCCATCGTGTTGCAGGAAATTTGTGGAAATGCTTATGAAAATCGCTTTTATCCCTCATTTTCGGGTGTGGCACGATCGCTAAATTATTATCCCATCGGACCAGAAAAACCGGAGGATGGGATTGCAAATGTGGCTATGGGACTTGGAAAATACATTATGGATGGTGGGATGAGTTTGCGTTTCTCGCCGGCATATCCTAATAGTATTTTGCAAACCAGTACTTTGGATTTTGCTTTACGCGAAACACAAACCTATTTCAATGCACTAAATTTAAGTCAGACGAATTTTATTCCAGAAGTGGATGATGGATTCAATTTATTGAAAATAAGCGTTAATGATGCAATAAAAGATGGCACATTGAAGTTTATTGCTTCCACTTTTAATCATCACGATCAGGTAATTCAGGATGGATTATACGAAAATGGCAGGAAAATAATTACATTTGCAAATATATTGCAACACAATGTATTTCCACTTGCCAACATTCTGAAAGAAGTGCTGCACATTGCTCAGACTGAAATGGGGAGACCAGTTGAAATTGAGTTTGCAGTAAATCTTGACTATTCGCCGGCTAAACAAAATATATTTTATTTGTTACAAATTCGACCTATTGTCGACAGTCGTGAAATGATAAGTGAAGACATGGGTTCAATTCCCGAAGAAAACACAATTATTAGTTGCAAAAGTGCTTTGGGTCATGGCATTACCAATGATATTTACGATATTGTTTATGTAAAACCTGAAGCATTCAGTGCATCAAAAAATCAACTTATTATGTACGACATTGAACGTGTTAATAAATTGATGATAGCTGAAAAACGACATTATATATTGGTTGGGCCTGGCCGATGGGGTTCGGCAGATCCATGGCTTGGAATACCTGTAAAATGGCCGCATATTAGTAATGCACGCCTGATAGTAGAGTCTGGATTATCAAGTTATAGAATAGATCCAAGTCAGGGAACTCATTTTTTCCAGAATTTAACTTCGTTTGGAGTGGCATATTTTACAATTAATCCATTTTTAAACGATGGAAATTTTGATACAGATTTTTTAAATATGCAAACTGCTGTTTATGAATCGGAATATGTCCGTCATGTTCGTTTCGAAACGCCAATG
>JBMOHG010000262.1:0-4787 GCA_049317965.1 Paludibacter sp. | reverse complement strand
CTATTTTAATTCTCAAATCTTTTGTATCGGTTATTACCGGAGGATTTACTTCCGCCTTACAACCAGTTAGAACACTCAAACAGAAAAAGGTTAAAACAACATTAAATTGAAATTTATTTATCATGATAATTGAAAATTACTGGTTAGATTTTTATGTTTAATTCTTCGAATAACCCGGGTTTTGATCCAGATTAGGGTTTAAAGTAATCTCCGAAATTGGAATAGGATATAAATAATACTTATCCAACCATCCTGTTGGTACACCAAAATAAGTAACATAACCTTCTTTATCTTTACTGGCATTTATACTGTTATTGCCATAAATCATTAAAGAATTTCCATAGTCCGAATTTTTCACCCAACAGCCTTTGGCTTGTTCATTCAGGTAATTTCCTTTTTTCCACCTGCGGATATCATCGAATGCAAAACCTCCAAACATAAGTTCTACCATTCTTTCCCTTCTGATTTCCCACAATATAGGTGCTACTGTCTGGTCTCGTTTCAAATCAAAGTTTACATCAATATTAGCAACAGCCATTTTTGCTACTCCTGCCCGATCCCGTAACTTATTAATAGTTTTATCAGCAATACTTTGGTCAAATGCATTCATTTCATACTTTGCCTCCGCATAGTTTAACATCACTTCCTCTGTTCGGAAGATTGGGCAATCGGTTCCTGCATCTTTAGTCGATTGAGGTGCTCCGCTAACATAGAATCGATATATATGATAACCGAAACGACCGCCACCGGCAGCACTTGGACCGTCCTGAAAGCTCAAAAACTGAGGAATGGCCGAAGTGATTAATGTCGGGTCAATTAACCATGTTTGAAGTGGCAAAGCTTTATGTCCGGGTTTTGCTATTTTTGACATTAAATCTATATATTCTCGGGCATCGATACTGTCTTGTTTTGTTGCGTTTTTATACGTATCCGTACCAGTCATAATTTTATCTCCTGATTTTAAATACGTCCAACCCACACCGACTAATGGAGCAACTCTATATGGAGGTATAACCGTTAAAAGCAATCGTTTATCTCTGTTTCTGAATACTTTATTTGCTGTTTTATCTCCCTGATAAAGCGGGCTTTTCGATATCGGATATCCATCCTGACACAAGTATTTATCTACAGTTTGTTGGGTCATTTCGAATGAGCCACCATGACCGTCGCGTAATAGGGCATGTTCGCTTTGTCCGGGAACATACGATTTATAAAGTAAAACTCCTTTTGCTCCTTTTAAATCTTCAGAATTATAAACGTCATCATAATTTGATTGAATCTCAGTAAATACTTCAAGCACTTTTTCCGAATAAGTTATTGAGGCTTGTAAATAAATATCCGCATCGCTCAACTCCCTATATTTCCTCCATGTTCCTTCAAATAGGCCAAATCTGGATATTAATGCCCTTACGCAATGTTCGTTTATCGTATTATCACCATCTCCACCTCTTTTTATATTTGTTTCGGCATACACTAAATCTCTAAGTATATTTTTTGCAACAATATCCCGTGGGGTTCTTTTTCCAAACATAATCTCCGAATCGGTTTCTGATACAATATGCTCCAACCATGTCACATCACCAAACTCCGACAAAAGTTGAAAATAGCGATAGGATCTGAAAAACAATCCTACACTACGCCAATGGTTTTTATCTGTTTGACTCATATCCGACTGATCAATGTTATCCAACATGGAGTTAACCTGACGAATATATCCAAAATTCCAATCGTAACTTTGATCTACTTCTGTAGCTCTTTGAAAACCCCAAATATTCTCACTCCCAGGGGTTGCATTCACTAAGACATTTGCATAAACCTCTTGTTCACGTATTGGTGCATTATATCCGCCAAATATTGAATACAAACCCCATGTATAGGTTTTAAAATTATCATATACCTTAAAAGTGGTTGTGGCAGTAAATTTATCTTTCGGGTTCAGGTCTAAATCCTGACAAGATATTAAGAACAATAAAGAAAGTATTGATAGACTAATATATTTTTTCATAACACAGTATTTCATTAATTAGAATTTGACATTTATTCCGGTATTAATCATTCTCATTACTGGATATGAACTACCATAAACGTAACTTGATGTTGCTGCTCCTGTTCTTAAAACACCATCAGGATGCATTCCGGGAGGTAGTGAATTAAACGACCAAAGATTTTCACATCCCAAAAATATATTCACATTCTCCAAACTTAACTTCCCGACAATATTTTTCGGAAGTTGATATGAAACGGTAATGTTTTTAATATCAAGATATGCACCACTTTGCAGATACCTAGTTTGAGGCAGTCTGTTAACCATTGTGTTAGAGCCCGTCATTGGATAAGTCCTTGCATAATAAGCCGAAGTATTAGCTGGAGTCCAATAATCCAGTTGATGTGTATAAAGGCTCGTATTCCATGCATCAGCAAGTGGCCAAAAAAGATGATTAATATCATTCATGACAATATCTCTATTCATTACACCATTTAACAGGAAGGAAAAAGTAAAACCTTTCCAGGCTAAGTTTCCATTTATTCCATAAATATATCTGGGCGTTTCATTACCTATTACTCTACGTGAACCTGGATCGGATAATGTACTTGCTCCCGGCGAAATTATCCCATCAGCATCTGCATTTTTGTAAAGTACATCTCCCGGATTTGGATACATATCTTTAAAACGTGGAATTCCGGGCTTTAAAGTTCCACCTGTAAGCGCACCTAAACTAGTTGTTCGTAGTGAACCATCTACAAAATCATCAACAGTATATAATCTATCTGTTTCATAACCCCATATTTCACCAATTTCTTTACCTTCATAATAATCCCACAAAGCTCCAACATCATTCTTGTATTTTGTAATTTTGGTACGGGCATCACTAATATTCAAACCAACACCGTAAGATACTTCTCCTATTTTATCATTCCATGATAGTTGCAATTCCCAACCATTGGACTCAAGATTAGCTGCATTTTGGAGTGGAGCTCCTGTCCCTAATACTGCAGGATAACTTGCTCCCGGCCCTAACATATTTAAAGTCTCTCTTAAATAGTTATCAAAAGAGATATTTAATTTATTGTCAAAAATGCCTAAATCAAGTCCAATATTTTTTGTTCGAACTTCTTCCCATGTAAAATTTCCTCTGACTAATGAAGGTGTTGACAAACTATATTTATTTAAACCATCTACAATCCAATTTGATGTTATTGTATTCATTGTAGGTAGATATTGGTACGATCTGATATTCTGGTTTCCAATGCTACCCCACGATCCTCTGATTTTAATATTAGAAAATATTGGTTTTAAGCTTTGCATAAACTTTTCTTCGGTAAGTCTCCAGGCTGCTGAAAACGAAGGAAAGAACCCATAACGATCACTTGCAGGGAATTTTGACGACCCGTCGTAACGTCCATTCGCTTCGAACAGATATTTATCTTTGTAAGAATAATTGAAACGGTAAAATAATCCCTGAGATGCATATTCATCAAATCCATCGTACGAAGTTGATGCTCCCAATCCACCAACTATTGATGGTAATTCCGGGTTTAGCATTTGTAATTTTTTGCTTTCAAGAATCTGATAATAGGTGTATTGTGAATTTCCACCAAGGGTTAGTTTTAAATCGTGTTTTCCAATTGCATTCTGGTATGTAGCATATAGGTTTACAGTTTGGTCGTGATATGGACCGATAATATTCTCATATTCATCTACCGAGGGGTTTGTTTTTACTCTTTTTCCTCCTGCAAGTGCATCTTTAAGTGTGACTCTCTTGTTAAAAGTAAATATATTGTCGTAATAGCTATTGTATGCATATTCACCAACTACAGTTAAACCTTTGAATGGAGTCAATATAACTTTACCCGATAAGTTAGTTGCATTTCTAATTGCTCTTTGAGGCTCTGTAACTGTCAACAACCCTTTAGGATTATCATATTGGTAAGTTGTACCATCCACAACTGCAGTTCCAACTGGGAAGTAATTAGGTAAATTACTCGCCATACCCCATACATTTAGTCCTCCCATTGAAGAAAGATAAGGGTCTTTCTTTTCTGAGTTCGAAATCAGTGTTGAAACCTGAATAGTAAGCCATTTTGCCACATCTGCGCTAACAAACGAATTTAAGTTATATTGTTTATAACTATCTTTATCGGTATAAAGAACTCCATCCTGATTTTGCAAAGATCCTGAAAGTCGAAATGCCAGTTTTTCTGAACCACCACTGACCGAAATATCGTGTTTTTGTTGAAACCCAAATTTGTCCAACATATCCTTGTAAACATCAGTTGACTTTAAGAAATATGGAGTTGTGGAATTTCCAACATAAGCAATTCCGTTGGCTGGATAAGCTGAAGGATTGGCATCGTATTTTTTTAAGAGGTCAATCCATATATCTACATTTTCCCCTAACCAAAAGTCAACAAATCCCTGATCTTTATATGCCTGTACCTGTTGTAAAGCTGTTGCTCTTTGAGGAATTCGTTGTGGATTATTAAATGAAATATTGGTGGAATAATTAAACTTAAGTTTTTCGTTTTTCTTTCCTTTTTTTGTTGTAACTAAAATAACACCAAATGCAGCCTGTGAGCCGTATATGGCAGATGCAGCTGCATCTTTCAAAACTGTTACGGATTCAATATCAGATGGATTCAACAGATTTATATCCATTGGTACATTATCAACCAATACAAGAGGGGAACCTCCGTTTATACTTCCCATACCCCGCACGTTTAAATTCCATATAGCACCGGGCTCCCCTGAATTGCCAGACAATTGTACGCCAGGTAATGTTCCTTGA
>JBMOHG010000261.1:0-4805 GCA_049317965.1 Paludibacter sp. | reverse complement strand
GCCGATTTAGCACCTATTGCCAAACGTTACCTGAATAATGATAACTTCCAACGGAAACGTAAAATCGAAACTTTTATAAAACCTAGTGTTGCCGATAATTTCATTTTACAAGATAAATCACAATTCCGCGTTTTAGATGCAACTGTCAATATTTTTAATGATGCTACGCCATCGTATTTCCACAAAAACATTGGTGGATACCATGCTGCAAAACTGCGTCGTTATCAGGAATTGATTAATATGCAGATTGAGAAGGAGATGGGGCAATTGTTTGCCGCTTTTGGTCGTGCTACTTCACCCGAAATTATCAACAATACACTCGACTCACTTGGCGTGCTGAATATGTTGAATATGAAGTATTTGATTTATAACAAAGAAACTGCTCCATTGCTCAATCAAAAAGCAAATGGTAATGTGTGGTTTGTACATAATATACGTGTGGCGACAGATGCTAACGAAGAAATGCAATTGGTAGGCGAAATAAATACTAAAACTGAAGTAGTGGTTGATAAGTCATTTGCAACTCAATTGCCTCCTAGCATTAACCCCGACAGCTCTGCCCGCATTGCCTTGGTAAAATATGAGCCCAATCATTTAACTTATAGTTATAGCTCAGGCACAGATCAGGTAGCTGTGTTTTCTGAAATATATTACGATAAAGGTTGGAATGCATATATTAATGGAGTAGAAGTTCCATACATTCGGGCAAATTACTTATTGCGGGCTATGAATTTAAAAGCAGGAACTTATGAAATTGAATTCCGCTTTGAACCAAAAGCTTACAGTCTTGGAAATACAATTGCGCTAATATCATCTATCATATTGATATTGTGTTTTATTGCTTTTGGTTTCTGGCAATGGAAAAAATCAAAATCAATAACACCTGCATCAGTTTAATTTTAAAAAAATCAACAATTCAATACTTATATGGCAAAAGTGAAAAGAAAAGTACATAAACCGGGGTTCTGGAATTTACACCTGACATCAACTATCAGTATGTCATTGGTTTTATTTCTGGTGGGATTGGTTTGTATGTTACTTTTTGTGGCTCGTGATATGAGCAATTATGTAAAAGAAAATATCAATCTTTCTATCGTGCTGAATGATGAAATTGGCAAACAAGATGCGCAAAGACTTCAGAATTACCTTTTGGCTTCGCCCTATGCTAAGTCGGTAGAATATATCTCGAAAAAAGATGCGCTCAAAGATCATATTTCAAGTTTGGGCGAAAATCCACAACAATTTCTTGGGTATAATCCATTGATGGCATCGTTGGAAGTAAAATTAAATGCCGAATATGCCAACAATGATAGTGTGGCAAAAATAGAATCGAAACTGAAAGCATTTGACAATGTAAAACGCATTGTATATCAAAAAGATATGGTGAATTTGGTAAATGAAAATGTAAAAAAAATGAGTCTCATTCTAATGGGTTTGGCTGCAATTTTGCTCATTGTCTCCATAGCATTAATCAATAACACCATTCGTTTATCATTGTATTCCAATCGTTTTTTGATTAACACGATGAAATTGGTAGGTGCAACATCTTGGTTTATACGCCGTCCTTATTTATTCAGCAGTATGTTCAACGGTTTAGTAGCAGCTGTGGTTTCATTGTTTTTATTATTTGGCGTAATAATATTTGTCGAATACGAATTTGGCATGTCGAGTATTATGATTCAACCTGTTACAGCCATTATTGTTTCGTTTATAGTTTTATTGTTGGGTGTAATTCTCACTGCAATCTCTTCATACTTTGCTGTTGGTAGATATTTGAGAATGAATACCAATGATATGTATTTCGTTTAAGACCTCAAAAATGAAACATAATTTTCAATTTTATATATAAATAACAAAACTTGCTCCATTATCGTTTAAGGGTTAGGGGCTTTAATTAATAATCATGGAAAATAACACCCGCTTTACAATTGGCAAAATTAATTTAATTCTGATTGCCGTAGGATTTCTAATCATTGTTTTGGGCTTTGTATTAATGACTGGTTCTACTACCGATACAGAATTTAATCCGGACATTTTCAGCACACGCCGAATAACAGTAGCTCCTGTGGTGCTGTTCTCTGGCTTTGTATTTATCATTTTTGCAATTCTATTCAAACCAAAGAACAAATAATTAATTGTTGCTAATTATTATTTTATTCCATAATTTTAAAAAGAAAGATGAGTATTTTTCAAACTATTATCATAGCTATTGTTGAAGGAATTACAGAATTTTTACCTGTTTCGTCAACCGGTCACATGATAATTGCACAAAAATTGTTGGCTGTCGAAAGCACTGAATTTGTAAAAGCCTTTACTGTGAATATTCAGTTTGGAGCCATTTTGTCGGTAGTAGTATTGTATTGGAAGCGATTTTTTCAAACACTCGATTTTTATTGGAAATTGATTATTGCCTTTTTACCAGCAGCTGTAATTGGCTTCTTACTAAGCGATTATATTGACAGCCTACTCGAAAACGTTTTTGTTGTGGCCGTAATGTTGGTTATTGGTGGTGTATTCATGTTATTTGTTGATAAATGGTTTGACAAACCTACTGAAAATCAGGAAATGGACTGGAAACGGTCTTTGAAAATTGGATTTTTTCAGTGTATTGCCATGATTCCCGGTGTTTCACGTTCAATGGCAACTATAGTTGGTGGTATGACTACCAAACTATCAAGAAAAAATGCTGCTGAGTTTTCATTTTTCCTTGCTGTACCAACAATGGCAGCAGCGTCGGGTTATAAATTGATGAAAATTTTTACCGATCCAGCTGGTGTTTCTATGTTGTCGGACAATTTGGTGAGTTTACTTATTGGTAATTTTGTTGCTTTTATAGTAGCCATGGTAGCAATAAAGTTTTTTATTGAATTTCTTACAAAATATGGCTTCAAAGCCTTTGGTTATTATCGTATTATTGTGGGTGTTGTAATTTTGGTGCTGTTGTATTTGGGTGTTGATTTAAGCGTATTATAATGAATTTTGTAGAAGGCGAAGTATTGTTTGTTGCAAAACCTTTGGAGTGGACTTCATTCAATCTGGTGAGCAAAGTGCGGTGGAATTTACAAAGGACATTAAAAATCAAAAAGTTGAAAGTGGGTCATGCCGGAACACTCGATCCATTGGCTACTGGTGTAATGATTATTTGCACCGGAAAGGCTACGAAACAGATTGATACATATCAATATCAGACCAAAGAATATATTGCCACCTTGAAGTTGGGAGCAACAACACCTTCGTTCGATTTAGAATTAGGAGTAGATGCTACTTATCCTACTGAACATATAACAAGAAAGTTGGTAGATTTGGCCATTCCCCGCTTTTTGGGTGAAATTTGGCAGGTTCCACCAGCTTATTCGGCTGTAAAAGTGGATGGTAAGCGCGCTTACGATTATGCACGTGAGGGCAAGGAAGTTGAACTAAAGTCAAAAGTCTTGGTTATAGATGAGATTGAAGTATTGGATTTTTCACTACCAATCCTTAAAATCAGGGTTGTATGTAGCAAAGGTACCTATATCAGAGCTTTAGCACGTGATATCGGATTGGCATTGAATAGTGGAGCGCATCTTATCGGACTGGAACGTACACGGATTGGTGACGTTAGAATTGAAGATTGCTGGCAGATTGATGATCTGATTCAACACATTAACACTCACGTATGAATATCAAAGGACAATTAGTTTTTAAAATAAAATTTTCACGATTATATTTCCGAAATTTTCGGGAGCAATATTTCACTAATAAAAAAGATTATGAAGTTATCAAAATTTAAGTTCAAATTGCCGGATGAGCTAATTGCTCAACATCCTTCAAATCATCGTGATGAATCACGATTATTGGTTTTACATCGTAAAACAGGACAAATAGAACATCGCACGTTTAAAGATGTACTTGAATACTTCAATGAAGATGATTTGTTCATTTTTAATGATACCAAAGTTTTTCCTGCCCGGTTATATGGCAATAAAGAAAAAACAGGAGCACAAATTGAAGTGTTTTTGTTGCGTGAATTAAACCACGAAATGCGACTTTGGGATGTATTGGTAGAGCCTGCACGTAAAATTCGTATTGGTAATAAACTTTATTTTGGAGATGATGATTCAATTGTAGCTGAAGTCATTGACAATACCACTTCTCGTGGACGTACATTGAGATTTCTATTCGATGGCACACACGAAGAGTTTAAAAAAGGTTTGTATGCATTGGGCGAAACTCCACTGCCCCGGAATATCACCCGACCTGTAGAACCGGAAGATGCTGATCGTTTTCAGACAATTTTTGCAAAAAACGAAGGAGCTGTTTCAGCACCTGCGGCCGGATTGCATTTTAGTCGCGAATTGATGAAACGAATGGAAATAAAAGGTATAGATACTGCTTTTATTACATCGCACATGAGTTTGGGAAATTTCCGCGAAATTGATGTTGAAGACCTTACCAAGCATAAAATGGACTCAGAACAAATGTCGGTAACTCCCGAAACGGCTGATCAGGTAAACAAAGCACATGATGAAGGTAAAAGTATATGTGCAGTTGGGGTTACTGTAATGCGCGCTCTGGAAACTGTAGCTGGAACTTCAGGTAATATTAAACATTACGATGGATGGACCAATAAATTTATTTTTCCACCTTATGATTTTACAGTAGCTAATGCACTTATCACCAATTTCCACTTACCATATTCAACTCTCATCATGCTCACAGCGGCATTTGGCGACTATGATATGGTAATGAAAACCTACGAAGTGGCCATTAAAGAAGGTTACAAATTTGGTGTTTATGGCGATGCAATGTTGATTATTTAAAAATCT
>JBMOHG010000260.1:0-4809 GCA_049317965.1 Paludibacter sp. | reverse complement strand
GGACGACCGTTTTTCTCCTGAGCGATTGCAGCATCGTATTCTAATTCTATTTCAGCATAAAAACCTCCAGTCAACATTCTGTCATTCGCATTTACAAGCTCCGAAGAAATGCGAACTTTGGTGAGCATTAAACTTGGTAAAGTGGCAACGTAACTATCCGAAACAGTATCGAGTTTAGCTGTGATAATGTCTATTAGTTTTATTGAACCTTTTTCCTTTGCTTTAGATTTAAAATATTCTTCTTCACCAGTCCTAACCGTTCTGTCCTGAAGTTGACGTTTTACAATATCCAATCCTTCCTGAATATCATCCTCGTCAACTGTAGCACAATATCTACCTAATAAGAACTCAATCACATAAGTTGGCACAGGATATGTTTTGCGGAAGTTTTCCAGCAAATCTTTACGAACAACATAGCCTTCAAAAGCAGTTGTTGCTATTTTGTCAATTTTGTCTAATTCCATAATCTCAAATATTTCAACCACCAACAGTGGTTAGTTTTTTATCAAGGATTCTACCTGAAGAATCTAATAGCACAATTGTAGCTGCTTTCGATTCAGCATCATCACTTACCATAACTGAGCCTTTATTTTCTTTTACAGACTTCTTTGTTGATTCAACGATAGAAGACGATTCATCGTTGTATTTGGTGCGAATATCAATTGTATAATCATCTGTAGCATTTTCAGTTTCAACAGCACATTTAAGATTCACCCATTTGATTGATTGAATTTTGGCTATTGCTTTTGAGGAGTTTTCATTTTCAATAATGATAGTTGGCACAAGACATTCGTGGAGTGAAATACCACCATGTGCATATTCTTCATTGACTTTAAAAAATGAAATGCCCGGAGCATAAGCTATGTAAATTGACGGATTCCAACGCCAAGGCAAATGTAGCAGGTCGGTTATTGCACCTTCTTTAATCAATGCACAACGCCCCCAGCGTGTTTCAGTAAGTCCAACATTTAATTGGGTTTTGGGTAAACCACCAGGCAACAATAACCATCCGTGGTCAGTAACAATTTTAATTCGTTTTACTCCTTTTTCAAAAGCAGTTTCCAGTACTTCCTGAACTTGTTCAAAAAGTTCTTCGATACGTTTTACCATGTCCGATTGTTCTTCGTGACCTTTGGTGTCTATATCTCCTATTTCTTGCCAGCATGAAATGTTGGGATTAATATCTTCACTTTTAGAAATGTGGGTGAAATTAGCTTCAATCAATGCCTCTCTAAAAGCAACTGTTTGAAGATCTTTCCCCGATTGAAGTTGAGGACGAAACTCTTTAATATCGCTGTTTAGGGAAATAGCGGTTGCAATAGGTGAAACGTTTGGTTTAGCTGTTGGTGTAAGGCTTGGAATAGCAGACCAACCGGTTTGTAAAGAAACTTTATAATTTAGCGTTGCAATTCGTTTGCAGAATTCTTCTGCCAATTCAAATCGAAAAGCGTCAACAAACAGCACAAAAGATTCTGTTTCAGTTTGAGAAATTTGAGAAGTAAAAACAGAAGCATTATTTTCAACCAATGTTTGAAATTTATTCGTAACCGATTCAAGCCAAGGTTGATATATGGTTTTAATCAATAATTTAATAACGGTTTTATCCTTGTCGGATTTCACAGCAGCTAATGATTTTCTCATTGACTGGTCAACTAGAAATCCATTGGAAATATAATAGGCTTTTAAATCATCCATATTACTAAAAGGGAATGATTCAGTTGCCTTTTCAGCCATAGCAATAAGATAGGATAAAGCATTTGCAAGAGGAGCTTCACCCAATTCGTTCCAAACCCAAGTACAACGTACTTTGTGGCTATTGTCTAATAGTTTTAATGAAGCTAGTGCCTCTTTAGGTTGCATTTTAGCCACTTTATTCAATGCAATACGTAATTCATCTTCTTGTTGTTCGTTTACCTGAGGCCAACTATCTTTGGGAAGAGCAAACAAATCAACTCCTAAATCGTCCGGTTTAGCCAAACGAAGTAACTCCGCTATTTCAGGGAATTTTTTAGGTGCATTGGAGTATAATTGCCAAACGTATTTCCATGTATTTTTTTGAGCCCCTAATTTTTCAGTTATAGCTTTGATATTTTTGTAATCGGGTTCGAAATCGTATTGAGATTTGCAAAGGTGTACAAAAACTTCTTTTCTTCCTGCATCCATGTTTTGAAAGAATGCATCGCCTTTACACATCCATTTCAGAATGCTTGGATTAATTTCAGGAAAAAGTTGGTTGTTAAGGTGCTGTGCATCAATCACTGTTTTACCATACAATGCTTCGGGGTCGTGAAATATGGAGGGCAGGGCTTTTTTTAATGCATCTTTTGTAGCATAGTCTTTTAATATATTGATACCCAACCCAGCAGTTGGATTTTCGACAAAAGCAAGGATAGTCCATTCTTTGCCATTTTCCTGCAAGAACAAAGTACCTGTATATTGATATTCGAGCAATGGTTGTAGTTCAAGACCAGCCACTTCCACATTTCGGAAATCAGCTTTGGCAATCCCAGGCAAGTAAATGATTGGGGTTGCGCTTTCGTCCCAATCCGCTTCGGGAAGGGATTTGGCAATCATACATTTTATCCAGATAGCAGGACCCTGTTTTTTGGTTAGATCATAATGACCGTAAACCAATAAATGAGGAAATACGGATTGTAAGTCTGGAATAACATCAACCCATAGTCTTTCGGGGTCTGGCCATAGAATTACTTCAGGCTTCACCATTATGCTGCTATTATGCTGCTCGGCTTGTTTCAGTGACTGTGTTACTTTATCGTATATGCTCATTTTCATACAATCTTTTCGTTTGATTTCATTTCACTCAATAGACCACCATAGTTATACTGCTTATAATCAGTGTTATATATTTTAAAATAAACCTATATAAAGCACTTTTATAAAGCATCTATTCGTTTTCTTACACTTTTTGCTTTATAGTACAGCTTTCAATTAAAGCAGAATTAAAGCAAATACTCTTTTTCTTACAGACTTTGCTTTAATTGGTATTTCATACCTCGTGTACTACCAGAACTTTCTAAAACATCCTTTTCAACCAGACTTTTCAACATTCTTTTTACTTTAAATTGATTGATTTCCAGTCCAATACGACTATGTATTTCGCTAAAACCACTGTTTGGATATGCTTTTAAATCCTTATAAATTAGTTCCTCCAAACGATAATCTTCAATATTTTTAAGGTTGGTTTTGCCTTTAAAGTTTATTTTTCGTACAAACTCGGGATTAACAGCGTATTGAGTGCCTTTGCCTTTGCCAGATTTAACAATTAATTCCAATTCGACCAATCTGCCCAACCAGTTTCTAAGCCCAGCTTCTTCGTTCTGATTGAGAATACTTGAAATTTCGACAGCGGTATATGATTGTTGTTGAGCTAATAAACCCAACGAAATAAGTTCTTTCTGCTTTAATGAAAATTCAGTGCTGGCTTTGTCCATTAAGCGAACCACCTCTTTACTGACAAATTGTTTTTTTACTATCACCGTAACTCTTTCATCTGTTTCTTTTACAATAGGTAATGGCTTACCACTACCCAGTAAGAGGGCATAAACCAAATCGTATCCACTACCTTCTCTTTCCATTAAGCCAAGATCGTAAAACGCTTTTGATATATGCTCGTTTCTTCTGATTGATTGATTCAGAATGTTTTTAGGGGTTACTCCATAAGGAAGCCTGCCCGGGCTATGAATCTCCAAACGGTCGGGATAAATATTTATAAAAATGTCGCCTCTTGTGGTGTATGTACGGTGAACTAAAGCATTTACAACTAATTCGCGCACCACCTCGATAGGAAAAAAAGGAATGTTTTTACGGAACATGCCTTCTGATATTTCAATACTCTCCTGCCAATCGGGAACATCGTTCAGCACCCGCTCTAAAAGTTCTTTGGGATTTGAAAAATAATCGTCGAGCAATAACTTCCATATTTTTTCATCTTTATCGTCGTAGCGGATTATTTGTATGGCAGGTGGATACAATATAGAAGCCCTGTCGTTTCTTTTACCAATCCATAGAATACCCAGGTTTGTGAGATACCCATTTTTTTGAAAGAAATAAAAGTCCAGAATTTCGTCATCGCTCATCTCCTTTAGAAATGAACTGACTCTTTTTGAATTTCGAACATCAACCAAAAACGTTCTGCGTTTTTGTTCGTCAAATTGTGTGGCGGGAATCCGTTTCGTGATTTGCTCTTCCCATACAAAAGCATTTTTATCAGCAGCCAACCGAGCCATTTCGTCGGGTGGTATGGGTTTGCACTCATCGTGAACACGAATGTAATACTTGCCATCAGTGGTGCAAGCAATGGTTTGAGCATTGCGAAAAACCTGAACTTTTAGAAATTCAGATTTGTTTTCGGCAACTTCAATAGTAATGGCAACGGCCACATTTACTGTACGATTAGCTATATTTTTCTGTATCAGGTCGGGCAAATTTCGGTCACTGATTTTTTGGTTTGCCGGAGGCAGGTTGTCTTTGTCTTCAATTCCTATATAGATAGAACCGCCTTGCGCATTAGCAAAACACACACAGTCTTTTGCTAATTCGTCCCAATCGGTATTTCTACCTTTCAGAAACTTCAGCGATTTTTTATCCGTGTTTTTATTTTCTTCCATAATGATTGCAGTTTTTTTATGTTTGCTTCAGATAAATCTGGAGGCAATTTAAAACCAAATTCTATTTATTTTCTCTCGCTTTCCGTTTATCTTCCAAACTTAAATGCGTATCGTTATCACGTACTTCGCCCCAATGTGAGCCGGCAGGGTTTTTACCACGGTCGATACCCCATTTTACATT
>JBMOHG010000259.1:0-4812 GCA_049317965.1 Paludibacter sp. | reverse complement strand
GCCATTGAATTGCAAAAGTCTAAGCAATTTGAGGTTACATTGGTTTCCGAACGTGACTATTTATTTGTGTACCCAATTTCTATTTGGATACCCGTTCGCAAAACAAATTTTGACGACGTAAAAGTTTCGTTGGCAGATATTCAGAAAAAATATCCGTTCAAAGTGGTTGTTGATAGGGTGACCGGAATACAAGCAACACAGAATCAGGTAATTTGCGAAAGACAGGTAATCGGTTACGATTACTTGGTGGTGGCTTTTGGTGCGGATAAAATGCAGCACAAAGGCATTGAAAATACATTTACAATTTGCGGTAAACCTCAACAAACATTAGAATTACGTGATAAGTTGGACAGTCTGATTAAAAATGGAAGTGGGAAAATTGCAATTGGTTTTGGTGGAAATCCAAAAGACAAATCGGCTTTGCGTGGTGGCCCTGCTTTTGAAATGATTTTCAATATTCATCATTATTTGAAAAAGAAAGGTTTGCGCGATAAGTTTGAACTTACCATGTTTGCACCAATGGAAGAGCCTGGAGCACGAATGGGCAAAAGTGCAATGAAAGCCATTCAAACTATGTTTGCACAACAAAACATAAAGAAACGATTTGGTAAAAAAATCACCGAATTTGTAAAAGATGGTGTCCTATTCGAAGACGAATCGAAATTAGAAGCCGATTTAATTATGTTTATTGCAGCTGGAAATGGTTCAACAATTCTCAAAAATACCGATTTACCACTTTCGGAAGCTGGTTTTGTGAAAATAAATGATTATAATCAGGTGGTGGAATTCCCTAATGTATTTGCCATTGGCGATGCAGCAGCTTACGAAGGACCCGATTGGAAAGCCAAACAAGGACATATTGCTGAGCTAATGGGACGAAACGCTGCCCACAATATTCTGCAAATGGAGAATGGCACAACCGATTTCAAAGGTTATCAGGCACATTTGAATATCCTTTGTGTAATGGATATGGGCAATGGAGCAGCTTTTGTTTATCGTGACAGCAAAAGAGAAATAATGATTCCAATGCCAATTGTTGGTCATTGGCTGAAAAAAGCTTGGGGCGTTTATGCAAAGTTGACCATGACTGGAAAAATTCCAAGAATACCGGGTATGTAATTTACATTGCTGAAACTTGGTTTATCAATAAGATTAAAAAAAATGTGGTCGGAAATTTGTTTCGACCACGTTTTTTTCATAAACCACTGATTTATATTCCTCGCTTCACTTCTGATATGCCGCATTGCTTACATTAATACGCACACCAACATTAAAAATAGCAGTATATCCTTATGACAAGTTTCCCCACCAGCTGAAAGGAATTTATCATCTGCTGAAACTCATTCTCCATCTGCTGAATGTAATTTCCCACATGCTAAAAGGAATTTATCATCTGCTGAAAGTCATTTCCCATCTGCTGAAAAGGTTTCAGCAGATGATTTTTGATTCAAATCAATTGTTTTTACCTCAACATTTGCTTTCCATTGCCTTTTTCCACTGCCAATATCCCACACCTGCCATAGCTGTATAGATTATGAATAAGATAGCAGTTGGGTATAACCCTTTGTAAAAGAATAATCCGGTGGCCAACGCGTCGGCAACTATCCATACCAACCAATTTTCGAGTAATTTGCGGGCTAACATCCAAGTGCCAATAATACTTAGCATTCCCACTATCGAATCAGCAAAAGGTATGGTTGAATCAGTAAATCGGGCCAGTATCAGGTAGTAAATCAGAAAAATAAAAATTCCGGAAAGGGCTAATTTTTGAGTTAATTGCCACGAAGTTTTGGAAGTTGCTAATTCATTTCCCGCCTCAATGGTTCCATTCTTCCAGTTGAGCCAACCATATACACTAATGCCTAAATAATAGAACTGCAAGCTCATATCGGCATAAAACTTGGTTTGAAAAAAAATTACGATATAAAATGCCGAGGACAAAAAACCAAAAAACCACAAGCTTATTTTCTGTTTTATTGAAAGATACAAATAAATCAGACTAAGAATAGCACCGGTTATTTCAATCCAATTTGTTTGAAGATAGGTTGTCATGTTTCGCGTTTGGAGTTTCGTGTTTTGCGTTCAATGTTTCGTGTTTCATGTTTTGGGAAAACACGAAACACGAAACATCAAACTCGAAACAAACTCTTATTTTAATATTTCCTCGTACGCTCCGGGAGTTTGCAGAATTTGAATGGCTTTGATAAGTGATTCGTTTTCAGCATCCATTATTTGATAATATTCATTCATTTCCCACAAATCGCGGGCAATCAATGCTTTCAATTGAAGTTTGATAAGCGGTTTTGATTTCTCAAATTCTATCAAATTTATTTTATCTTTATTGGTTTTCAATTGAATTGTTGCACTATCTTTCGATAGATCAGTGTTAGCCACTTTTTCAATTTCGGATGGACTTATCAACGAATTAACCAGCGCATCATCTACCTCAAACTCCTTTTTATATTTATCAAAACTGCTGTATTTACTTTTTAATTCTGTACGGTTTTTTACAATATATTGTATACAAACCTTATTAATAATACCCTGGGCAAGCATTTTCCGGTGCAATGCCGTAAAACGGGTAGTATCCAAAGGCACAAAAATATCAGGCATAATGCCGCCACCGCCATAAACAGTACGTTTCAGGTTCAGCGTTTGATATTTCAGAGAATCAGGGAAATGAATACTGTCGGCATGTAGTAATTCGCCTTTATTGTACCGATTTACCAAATCGAGTTCATATTTATCTTTACCATCTTTATATGGTTTTTGAATGCAACGACCTGTAGGTGTGTAATATCTGGCAGTGGTAAGTCGCATCATCGAACCGTCGATAAGTGGAAATTGACGTTGTACCAGTCCTTTTCCAAACGACCGTCGACCCACAATAATGGCGCGATCCCAATCTTGTAATGCCCCCGAAACAATTTCGCTTGCCGAAGCCGAATATTCATCCACCAAAACAATCAATTTTCCGGTTTCAAATTTACCAATAGCCGATGATTCTAAAATCGACTTTGGTTGATTCAGTCCTTGCGTGTATACAATCAATTTATTGCGGCTTAAAAACTGGTCAGCAACTTGTTGTGCGGTATTTAAATATCCTCCACCATTGCCTTGCAAACTAAGAATAAGTTGCTTCATACCCTTCTTTTGCAAGGTATTAAATGCTTTTTGAAATTCCTGATCGGTTGTAGTGCCGAAACTATTAATTTTTATATAGCCGATGTCTTTTCCAATCATATAAGTGGCATCCACGCTATAAATTGGAATTTTATCGCGTATAATGCTAAAATCAATCAATTCCTTTTTGCCACCACGAAGTATTTTCACATTTACTTCAGTTCCTTTTGGACCACGCAGACGTTTCATAATGTCGGAATTCTGCATTTTTACACCAGCAATTAATTCTTTACCAATATAAATAATCCTGTCGCCAGGTAAAATCCCCACTTTTTCGGCAGGACATCCAGCAATGGTTTGTGCCACCAACAATGTGTCTTCAAGTAATTGAAATTGAATTCCAACGCCTTCAAAACTGCCTTCGAGTGGCTCGTTAACACGTTCTACTTCTTCTTTTGGAATGTATGATGAGTGCGGATCCAAGTCTTTAAGCATGGCCACCAATGCTGTTTCAACTAGTTTTTTGTCATTTATAGTGTCGACATATAAACTTGAAATTGCGGAAAGTGCATTTATTAATTTGCGTTGTTGAGTTGAAGAAATACTTTGTGCAAAAAGTGCGGAAGTTAAAAAACTCATTAAAAGGAAACTCGATATTTTTCTCATAACATGGAATAGAATGATTTTAAGATACAAAGATACAACATTATGTGTAAGATTTTTATGAGCATTATATTTAATAAAGAGATTAAAATATAATTTTAATTCTTCGTTAGGGTTACAAAATGGATAAATATGGACTAAGAAATGTAAAACCGGCTGTTAATTCCTCCACTTTGCAACCTTTTATTACAGCAATGTTTTTATATATTTCGTCAATTCCCAGCTTGCTTTCGTCGGTTTCTACAAACAACTTTTCTATAGGAGTTATTCGAACACTTTCAGTATTAAAATGTTCACCATAAGATAACGAGCAACCATTTTTCAGTGCTTGAACTGCTAATTCGGGTTTACCTCTGAATCCATGAATCACCCAGGTTTGTTGTGGATTCCATTTCTTATTGAGTTCGAAAAGTTCATTAAAACAGCCTACACAATGTATGATAAGTGGTTTTTCGATTTTCTCAGAAAGCACAATTTGTTTTTCAAACACTAACAATTGTTTCTCGAAATCAACTTGGCAGTTTTTGTCCAAACCACATTCACCAATAGCAACAATTCGTTTGTCAGCAACCCAATTTTCCATTTTGGTCATCAATTCTAACGTATAATCATTGGCAAACCAAGGATGAAATCCCAATGAAAACAAATCTTTTTCACTTGTTTGTAATAGCAACTCAACTTCGGGAAATGACAGGTTTCTAATGTTTAAATTAGATGGCGATGTAAAACTATGTGTATGAATATCAACAAAAATGCTCATAACAAATGATAATTAATGTGCAAAAGTAATGATTTAACCCCAGCTTATGTTGAACACTTAAGTAAAAGTTTTTATTTAGCCTAAATAAAGTTCAAAACTTGTTTATTTGTGTTCTTGCAACATAAACCTCGTAAAATTGCGAAAAGTAGAGATTTTGGATACCGTGTTAATTGATAGTAGAAAATTCAATCGGGTGAACTCATAGAAGAGTTAATAACGTAGAATTAGAAAATAATTGGGAGTTCAGTTCACAACGCTTTGAAATC
>JBMOHG010000258.1:0-4825 GCA_049317965.1 Paludibacter sp. | reverse complement strand
CCGGCCAATTGTAATGTTTCTCATTCAAATCGTCCCAACTCATTTCGTCAACACCAATGGCAAAAATGGACTCAAATTCAGAATTTATACGATTGTCAATTTGCTTGGCTAAAAACAATTTATTGATAAAAAAGACGGCAGTATGTCCGAAGTAAAACAATAGAACATGACGTAACGGGTCACCACGATGATAAAAAACCTCATCCGATTTTAGTTGAGTATACAGAAGTTCGTCAATTGCCCATGTTTTTTGAAAATACTGAAGAATTTCCTGACGTTTTTCTTCCGGTTTTCCGGTTTTTAAATCAATGGTTTTACATATTAAATTCTGCATGGTTCAATTTATTTTTTTGTGTAAATATATTTTATTCATCATGAAAGTTTCTATACCATCTGCTCTCATTTTTATTTGTTCAATGGTCGTAAAAGGTTTAAAACCAAGATTTTTATATAATGAAATAGCCCCGGTGTTTTTATTCCAAACACGAATAAAAACGTCCGAATATTTTTCATGATTAATATTATTGAATAATGTAGTCAATAACTGTTTGCCAATTCCATTTCCTCTTGCATTTTCGGTGACCATCATTTCGGCCACATAAAGGCATTTTTCTATTTGAAAACTTTCAGTAATTATCGATGGGACATATTCGTCAAAACTCAAAGGACAAGCTAGAACTGCTCCCAAAATATGACTGTTTTCTATTGCCAGAAACGTTATTCCATCTTCCAAAATACGATTAATGTAAATCTCAAGTGCTACTTCATCGATGTATTGTTCAGAAAGACCAGATGCGAAAGCTTCTATATATAACTGAATAATATCATTTTTGAATTCTAAATTCTTATTTTCAATGATTTCCATATATCCCTTAAAATATCATTTTGCAAATTTAATAAAATAGTCATAGCAATCGTTACAAACAAGCAAAAAAAGAAAAAAGAATCGGGCATCCGGATTGAACAATCTATATTTGCGAGTTTTTAACCTTCATAACAACTAAGTTTGACATGTTCCCAAATTAACTCACATGAGTACATTTTCGTATTTTTCTCGTCTGTATTATTACAATTTCCCCTTTATGAGCAAGAGACTGATATTGATTTTTTCCACGTTTTTTAGCTTTTTATTTCCATTTTATGCCCAACAGCCCGACTGGGAAAATCATCACGTACTACAAATAAACCGCGAACCTGCCCGTGCAGCATTTATTGGGTTTAGAAATAACGAAGGCGACCGAAGTCTGACTTTAAACGGCAATTGGAAATTCCACTGGTCACCAACGCCAGATGGCCGAATTGTGGAGTTTTTTGCTGCGAATTTTAATGATACTGATTGGAAAAACTTTCCCGTTCCGGCCAATTGGGAAGTAAATGGCTACGGTACGCCTATTTATGTATCGTCGGGCTATCCGTTCCGAATTGACCCACCCCGCGTAACCACCACACCACCCGAAAAATACACAACCTACAAAGAACGTAATCCGGTTGGACAATACCGTCGTACGTTCACACTACCTGCTGATTGGAAATCTGCCGGTCAGGTTTTCTTACGTTTCGATGGCGTTCAGAGTGCATTTTATCTGTGGATAAATGGAAAAAGGGTAGGGTATAGTCAGGGAAGCATGGAGCCGAGCGAGTTCAATGTGACTTCGTATTTGGTAAGCGGACAAAACCAAATTGCTGTGGAAGTATATAAATACTGCGACGGTTCTTACCTCGAAGATCAGGATATGTGGCGGTTTGGAGGCATTCAACGCGATGTAACTTTGTATCAGACTTCGGATATTCGAATTTCTGATTTGACTGTTCGTACGTTGTTGGATAAAAACAACGAAAATGCGATCCTTGAAATCGACCCGAAACTTACTGTTTTTGGTACTGCTACGGGCAAAGGATATAAGGTTCGTGCCACCATCGAAAACCTTGTAAATGTAACGAATGATGCTGCTGACATTCTCAATCTCGACCATAAAGCGGCTTTGATGAATGAATGGAATCCACAACGTGGTCCACGCAAAACCGGTCGGTTGAAAGCTGAAGTCAAAAATCCATTGAAATGGACTGCTGAGATGCCAAATCTCTATACTTTGTTGGTGACATTGGAAGACAGCACAGGAAAAGTCATTGAACAAGTTCGTCAGCGAATTGGTTTCCGTTCAGTCGAAATCAAAAACGGACAAATGCTGGTGAACGGAAAACCTGTTCGCCTTCGTGGAGTTAACCGCCATGAACACGACCCAAGATTGGGGAAAGTGATGACAGAAGCGTTGATGTTAAAAGATATTTTATTGATGAAGCAAACCAATATCAATGCGGTGCGTACATGTCATTATCCCAATGTAACCCGCTGGTACGAACTTTGCGACTCACTTGGATTGTATGTAATGGACGAAGCTGATATTGAAGAACACGGATTGCGGGGTGAACTTGCTTCCGATCCCGATTGGGCAGCATCTTTTCTCGATAGAACAATCCGCATGGCCGAACGTGACAAAAATCATCCTTCGGTGGTGATGTGGAGTCTTGGAAATGAAGCCGGTTACGGTCCAAACTTTGCGGCCTGTTCTGCTTGGTTGAAGGATTTTGACCCGACACGCCCCATTCATTACGAAGGAGCGCAAGGTCTGAACAACGAGCCTGATCCTGCGACAGTTGATGTGATAAGTCGTTTCTATCCACGTGTGCAACAGGAGTATTTGAATCCGGGAGTGGCAGCAAATAGTGAAACTGAACGTCCTGAAAATGCGCGTTGGGAAAGGCTATTGAGCATTGCGCAGCGTACCAACGACAACCGTCCGGTGATGACTAGCGAATATGCACATGTGATGGGAAATGCAGGTGGAAACCTACAGGATTATTGGGACGAAATATATTCGAACAAGCGCATGTTAGGTGGATTTATTTGGGAATGGGCTGATGAAGGCATTTTTAAAACGTTACCAAATGGCAAGACACAGGTTTCGTATGGTGGGGATTTTGGCGATTATCCCAATCTGAAAGCATTCTGTATCAAAGGCGTTATTACCAGCGACCGTCAAATCACTCCCAAATACCAGGAAGTAAAAAAGGTCTATCAACCTGTTGGAATTTACATTCAAGGTGATAAATTGTTGATAATTAATCGGAATCATCATACTTCACTTTCGCAATACCGTTGTTTGTGGACAATGTCTGTTGATGGAGCTCCCCTCTCCTCAAGGAGAGGGGTTGGGGGTGAGGTCAAAGGTGAAATTACTTTACCGGAAGTAATTCCGGGCGATAGTGTACTGCTCGCAGCTCCCCTCTCCTCAAGGAGAGGGGTTGGGGGTGAGGTCGATATACAACTAAAAATCTCCTTTGTCCTTCGTGATAATACTGCATGGGCTAAAGCAGGATACGAAGTAGCTTACGAACAATTTGAACTTCAAAAAGGAAAATTAGCTTCGGCAGAAATTTCAAACAATGGAAAGTTGAAGATAGTAGAAACATCAGAAAATTTAAATGCCAATGCTAAAGCCTTTTCAGCTAATTGGAATAAAAAAACAGGTAATCTGACTTCTCTGATTTACAACGGAAAAGAGATGTTGGCACAGAATGCAAAGGGATTTGAAAAACAACCGCTAATGCAGGCTTTCCGTGCTCCAACCGATAATGACAAAGGTTTTGGAAACTGGCTGGCAAAAGACTGGAAATTACAGGGACTGGATTCGCCCAATGTCATAGTTGATTCCGTACGACATTCCATTCGAAAAGATGGTGCTTTGGTGGTAAATGTGCATCAAACCAATCAGTACAAAGCAGGTAAAATATGTACGAAACTTACTTATACTGTCAATTCAGATGGAGAAATTGAATTGGAATGTCGGTTCAACCCTAATGGAAATTTGCCCGAATTACCACGATTAGGAATTGCATTGGCATTGAACCAAGATTTGAAATCGTTTAGTTGGTATGGACGTGGTCCACAGGAGAATTATTCTGACAGAAAAACTTCTGCTTTAATGGGATGTTGGACAGGAAAAGTAAGTGAGCAAGCTGAAAAATATCCACGTCCTCAAGAAACCGGCAACAAGGAAGATGTTCATTCTTTGAGTATATCAAACGATAAAAAACAAGGAATAAAAGTGGAAGCTGTTGAAAACACAATTTCTGCCTCAGCACTAAATTATTCCGTCAGTGACTTAGCAAACGAAGCACATGAATGCAATCTCATTCCACGTAAGGAAGTAATTCTGAGTCTGGATTGTGCTGTGCTTGGATTAGGAAACAGCAGTTGCGGCCCCGGCGTTTTAAAAAAATATGCGATTGAAAATAAAGAACATAAACTGCATATCAAATTAGGTAAATTAAACTTTTAAAATAAAAATAAAATGGAAACAGCATTACGTGGAATTGTTCCACCATTAGTAACACCATTATTAGACAATGACACATTGGATGTTGCTGGTCTTGAACGTCTTGTGGAACATGTCATCGATGGTGGCGTGAGTGGTGTATTTATTCTGGGTACTACAGGTGAAGCACAAAGTATCAGTTTTGAACTTCGCTATGAAATGATCAAAAAGACAGCTCATATAGTAAATAAAAGAGTGCCTTTATTAGTTGGAATTTCTGATACTTCGCTTGTAGATAGCGTATCATTAGCTAATTTGGCTGCTGAATTTGGCGCAGATGCTGTGGTTTCAGCTCCCCCTTATTATTTCGCAACGGCTCAACCCGAATTGGCTGAGTATTATGAACATCTGATTCCTGAATTGGAATTACCAATATTTCTGTACAATATGCCGACGCATACTAAGGTTTCGTTTGCGCCGTCCACCATTCGTCGGATTGCTGAAAATCC
>JBMOHG010000257.1:0-4850 GCA_049317965.1 Paludibacter sp. | reverse complement strand
CAACGTGAAGTACTTGAAAATCCTGGACGTGTGACTGCCGAAATTGCTAAAGCCTTTGCCGAAACAGAATTTGAGAAATACAGAGTGGTGCAAGACCAACTTTTTGAATCAGATTTTGACAAACATATAAGAAAACAGTTAGGTAATTTGATAGATGACAAAATATAATTCAGTAGAACTATATTCATTTCAACTACACGACCTAGCCCCAACAGATCTATAATCATTAATTCCTTGTAAAATGATTGGCTTCTCAGTTGGAAACCAACGGTCAACGTAAGCTAATTGCATTCCGATATATAAAAAAAAGAGACACTAAAAAGTGTCTCCTTTTTTTGAAATTATACGACATAAGTCGATGAAGCAGTATCGCCCCCGCGACCAGTCCAGTTGGTATGGAAAAATTCACCGCGTGGTTTGTCAATGCGTTCATAGGTATGAGCTCCGAAATAATCACGTTGTGCTTGCAATAAGTTAGCTGGCAAGCGTTCGCTGCGCAATCCGTCAAAGTAGCAAAGTGCCGAAGTCAAAGCTGGTACTGGTACACCGTTTGTCAGTGCAGTTGCACACACACGACGCCATCCGGCTTGTGCTTTTTCAACTATTTCTTTGAAGTGAGGATCTAAAAGTAGATTTTCTAAACTTGGATTAATATCAAAAGCTTTTTTGATATCTCCCAAGAACGTAGAACGAATAATACATCCACCACGCCACATCAAAGCAATGCCACCGTAGTTCAAATTCCATTTGTATTCGTTTGCAGCTTCCATCATTAAATTATAGCCCTGAGCATACGAAATAATTTTTGCTCCGAATAATGCATCTTTCAAATCTGAAATCATTTGTTTTTTGTCGCCGGTGAATAATGCTTCAGGTCCGCTGATAACTTTCGAAGCTTTCACACGAATGTCTTTTTGAGCTGACAAACAACGGGCAAATACCGATTCGCCAATTAAAGTCAAAGGAATTCCCAAGTCAAGAGCAGCAACTCCAGTCCATTTTCCGGTTCCTTTTTGTCCGGCTGTATCCAGAATTTTTTCAACCAATGCTTCGCCGTTTTCGTCACGGAAGCCCATGATGTCGCGCGTAATTTCGATAAGATATGAATCCAAGTCACCTTCGTTGTATTCTTTAAATACTTGATGAATTTCGTCAGCATTAAGACCAAGTAAGTCTTTCATAACCTGATACGCTTCGCAAATTATTTGCATATCACCGTATTCAATACCGTTGTGAACCATTTTTACAAAGTGACCTGCGCCACCTTCGCCCACCCAGTCGCAGCATGGAACACCGCCTTCAACTTTAGCCGAAACTGCTTGAAAAATTTCTTTCACAGCTGGCCATGCAGCAGGAGAACCTCCAGGCATCATTGAAGGTCCTAACAGTGCACCTTCTTCACCACCCGAAACACCTGTTCCAATATAAAGAAGTCCTTTGCTTTCAACGTATTTAGCACGACGAATTGTGTCGGGGAAATGCGTGTTACCACCATCGATAATGATATCGCCAGCTTCTAAATTAGGTAAAAGTTGTTCGATAAAATCGTCAACTGCCTGACCAGCTTTTACCAACATCATTACTTTACGTGGTTTTTCCAACGAATCACATAATTCTTTAATAGAATGTGCACCAATAAAATTTTTACCAGCGCCACGACCGGCAATAAATTTGTCAACTTTGTCAACCGAACGGTTGAAAACACCCACGGTAAAGCCTTTGCTTTCCATGTTCAGTACCAGATTTTCGCCCATTACGGCCAACCCGATTAATCCAATGTCTGCTTTTTGTTTCATAAACCCCTTGATCCCCTAAAGGGGAAATTTTAGTTAGTATTAATTATTTAATCTTTGTTTTTTCATTGCTTTCAAAGTATTTAAAAGCTATTGTTGTTTATTTTGCCTTACCCATCAATTAAGAAACTGCGTCTTAATCCCCCTTTAGGGGGTTTGGGGGGAGTCTTGAAACCCCAATTCTTTTAATTTCCCCAATGTTTTTTCTGCAATATTCTTTGCTTTTATTGTAAAAGCAGGAAATTCCCTTCGTGTTGGATAATCTCCTCGAAGTTGTTCAAATTCTTTTACATTATTTCTGAAATCACGGTCATCATTTCTGATATCGTATGTATGCAAAATAGCTTTTGCTATGATTTGTTGCTCAGTAAGTCCGGTTCCATCTATTGTAATTTCAGGATTTAAAGGCAACTCAACTCCCGAAGGTTTCCAATTTTCAAGTCCTAGTCCAAAATAATTATTTATTGCCTGAACACTCATTAATGTTCCGATAGCTTTACCATCTTTGGAATAACCCGCAATATGTGGCGTTGCAATTTCGGTCAATTGTAATAATTCTAAGTCTAAATCCGGTTCATTTTCCCAGCAATCGCATACAAAGGCAGAAATTTTTTCCGATTTTAAAGCTGTCTTCACTGCATTAGTTTCAGTAACTTCACCACGACATGAATTAATCAGCACCGGCTTCTTTTTCAGCGCGTTAAAGAATGAATCATTTCCCAAATGAAAAGTAGCATCTTCGCCTTTCAAATTCAACGGTACATGCAACGTGATAATATCAGCTTCATCCATAATTTGCCGGATAGAAACAAATTGACCTGAACCTTCGACACGTTCGCGTGGTGGGTCATTTTGTAACACCTTCATACCAAAAATTTCACAAATGCGGGCTACTTTACTTCCCACATTGCCAACACCAACTACACCGATTGTTTTTTCGCTCAGATTCCAATTGTTCTTTTCGGCCAAAACCATAATAGCTGAAGCAACATATTGCTCTACCGATTTGGAATTACAACCCGGAGCATTGGTCCATTGAATACCAGCATTATCGCAATATTCAGTATCGATATGATCGTAACCAATAGTAGCAGTAGCAATAAACTTAACAGTAGAACCGGCGAGCAATTTTTTGTTACAAATGGTTCGGGTGCGGGTTACAATGGCATCAGCATCCTTAACTATTTCCGCTGTTGTTTTTGAACCTGGCAAATAAACCACTTCAGCAACACTTTCGAAAGCTCCACGAATATATGGAATTTTATCGTCTATAATTAATTTCATCAATTCATTTACTATTTAAACATTTACCATTTACTATTTAAGACCAAGACATTTACTGTTTTTTCATTGACCATTTACTATTTTAGACCTGAATTTAGTTTCTTTTTCATCGTTGTTATTGAGCTTACAATAATTTTCAATAATTCATGATTCTCATTCATCAAGTCTTTAAGTAAGTCTTCTTTTATTATTCCAGACTCAACAATTAATTCCAACCAATAAAGCGTTTCATCTAATTCTTCTTCAACCATTTTCAGTTTATTCAGAAAATCTTTGTCAGATTTACCAAGACATGCTGAACGATAATTTGCACCTGGAGAAGTCCCTGAACGAATGATCTGATTACCTAAAGTTTTACCAGTAATATTATTAGGTAAACTCTCTGATAATTTAATAATTCTGAGAGCGAAAACTTTTAATCTCTTCTTTAACTCCTCAGTAGTCATTTCTTAAATAGTAAATTGTAAATGAAAAAATGGTCAATAAATGAATCTTTCTTTAAACGCCCACAAGCCCAATGCAGGATTTGAAATATAGAAAATTTCTTCACCATCTGCCATGGTGTTGTAACCATCACGTAGTTTTGCCGGATCATATTTGGCAGTTACTTCGTCAATATCGGCATACTTGAAGCCTACGCTTTCAATTTCAACCTGAGTCAGATTTTCGTGACCTTTTCCCGGACAATACGTCACACTAAAACGACCTTCGGACGAACCATGAATAAGGTGAGCTGCAGCACTTAAATTATTACGAAGCTCTTCATTTTCGTCACACATTTTCAGCGTATTAGGCGTTCCTTTGTAACCGTATTTGCGAATCAAACGGTCGATTTCTTTATCTTCGCCAAATTCTTTCAAAGCAGGAGCCAACACAATTAGTTCACCACCATCTTCTATTGCCATTCGGGTACGGTAAACAGATTTGTTACCTAACCATGTGCTTTTAAATTCAGTTGGATCGAGGTAAACCACCACTTTTGTCAAAGGTTTGTCAAGTAAATCAAAGTTAACCTGAAGTGCAAGTTTAGCTGCTTTTGTGAAAACTTCGTAATCGTCGCCTATATACAAACCACGACATTTAATTTTGCCATCTGTTTTATCTAATCCAACAACAGTTTGAACATAAACAATTGGCAAATTATTGGTGAAATTATCAGATGCATAATTAAAAATACGACGTACAGGTGTGTCAGCATGACCCATCATGCGTTCCATGCCATAAGCAGCACCCACAAAATGACTTTTGTTAATACCTTCTACTCCTCCGGTTCCAACAAAAATATTCTTGTTGTAGTTGGCCATTCCTACTACTTCGTGAGGAACTACCTGACCGATAGAAAGAATTAAATCAAAATTACCTTCCAAAAGTAATCTATTTACCTGAGCCGGCCAAGGAAATTCTACTGCTCCACCCGAAACTTCTTTTACAAACTCTGCAGGCACATAACCAACCGTTACCACATCATTACGCCAATCGTGTTCTCGAATAAGCGAAGCTGGCAGTGTTCCAAACATGTGTTCGATTTGATGGGCTGTCATAGGTGAATGTGTTCCCAAAGCTGGAAGTACATCCGTCATAGCATCACCATAAAATTGCCAAGCGAACTCAGTTATTTCACCAGCGCGACTTGGCAATCGAGTATAATCCGGAGGAATAGCAAGCACTTTGTGCTTTTTTCCTATCTTTTCCAACGCTTCAAATAACCCTATTTTAAGGTCTTCAGAGGTGAATTCGGTATCAATTGAACCTTTTTCGTAGTATATCATAATA
>JBMOHG010000256.1:0-4860 GCA_049317965.1 Paludibacter sp. | reverse complement strand
TGAACCTGTGGCAAATAGATATTGAGAATATTGGCTACACCTGCATAAAGTGTTGTAAATCCGATAAAAACAAAGGGTACAATGGTTATCAAGGCATATTTTATTTTGCCGCGGTTAATAATATACGAAGTTCCAACTGCCAAAGCTATTGACGCAAGTAGCTGATTGGCAGTACCAAACATTGGCCAGATAGTAGCTACGCTTCCAGTATAAATAAAATATCCCCAAGAAAAAACAATCAACAAACTTGCAATAATATTTCCTGGCAACCAGTTGGTTCGTCCAAATGGAGCATACACTTTTCCTAGCATTTCCTGCAATACAAAACGACCAATTCTTGTTCCAGCATCTATTGTGGTCAGAATAAACAAGGCTTCGAACATGATGGCAAAATGGTACCAATATGACATTAAGCCATTTAATCCAGGAATAGCCGAGAAAATCTGTGCCATACCCACACCCAACGAAACAGCGCCACCGGTTCGTCCGGCTATTTTTTCGCCCACTTCAGCCGAAAGTTGAGTCAGGTTGGTTTCCGTGAATCCCATGGCATGAAGTTGGGGCAGAATAGCTGCAAATTTTTCGGCTGGTACGTTTATTGCAAAATAATCGAGCGGCAACAAGCTTGAAGCAGCAATTAATGCCAAAATACTCACCATGGCTTCTACCAACATTGAGCCGGCAGCAATGGTTTTGATATGCGATTCTTTCATAATCATTTTCGGCGTTGTTCCCGAACTTACCAATGCGTGAAAACCCGAAATTGCACCACAAGCAATGGTAATAAACAAATAAGGGAAAAGTGTGCCTGGAATGATTGGACCACCACCATGAATAAACTCAGTAAATGCGGGCATGTGTAATGTTGGTCCAACAACAATTACACCTACGGCAAGCATTCCAATGACAGCAATTTTCATGATTGAACTCAGATAATCGCGCGGTGAAAGTAACAGCCAAACAGGAAGTACGGATGCTGCAAAACCATAGCCGATCAGTAATAATGTAAGGGTTTTATGATCGAAAGTAAACCAAGAAGCAAAAGGAGAGTCTGGAATATAACGCCCAAAAATTACCGCCAATGTGAGTAGAGTTACACCAATAATGGTGGCTTCAACCGTCTTTCCCTTGCGAAATTTAAACATCCAAACACCCATAAACAAGGCGATAGGAATGGTGGAAGCAATTGTAAATGTTCCCCATGAACTTTCGGACAATGCATTTATTACCACCAATCCTAAACCAGCCATGGCAATAATCAAAATCAGAAGTATGGCAATAGAAGCAGTAAAACCGCTCACTTTATTGATTTCGACACGGGCTATTTCAGCCAGCGACTTACCATCCGAACGTGTAGAAGCGAAAAGAATGATAAAATCGTGAACAGCCCCGGCAAAAATGGATCCTACCAACATCCACAAAAAACCAGGGAAATATCCGAACTGTGCAGCCAAAACCGGTCCTACCAACGGGCCTGCACCTGCAATGGCGGCAAAATGATGACCGAAAAGCACCCATTTACTTGTAGGTACATAATTCTGACCATCATACATCCTACCCGAAGGAGTAGCTATAGTGTCATTTATAGTGGCAATTTTTGCTACCACAAAACTAATGTAAAACCGATAGGCAATTACTAAAATTAATATTGCGCCGATTACTAAGGGAGTTGCATTCATGATTTCTTAATTTACAGTTTTGAATGTGTGATTTTTATTAGGGCGTGTTGCCTTTGATTGTAGTTTTTTTAGAATAACTCAATATGGTTCTATAATTGTTTTCGTATATTTATTTATTTTTTCAATAATTACCGGCCCAAGTAAACCAGCAGGAATAAGTTCACTTTTTGCATTCCAATTGGAGTATGCCGTCCAGGTGTATTTCTTGGCATTTACCTGTTTATCACCAATAAGCCTGTTCCACCAAGGGTTCGTTATCTCTACTTCTATAGTGTTTTTACCTCGTACCAAGACTTTCGATATATTCAAACTATATGGATAACACCATAAAGTTCCCAGTGCTTTGCCATTTAATCGGACTGATGCAAGTGATTCTACTTGACCTAGATTGATTGAATAATTCTCCTTTGGATTACCTGCAAAATCAAATTTGTTTTTATAAACTACTGTTCCACTGTAATATTTTATTGAATTATCTTTGGATGAAGTCCAATCAGTGAGCGATGTAAACTGCATGCTGTCAGGGGCACCATACTGTGAATTGAAAGAAACAGTCCATGCTCCATTTAATTCAACTTCTTTATTTATAGCATAATAGTTTTTATCATTTTTATTTATCCCTGATTTTATTTTATTTCTAAAAACAATTACACAAGAACCAACTGACGCAAATTGCAATGGAATATAAGTTACGTTATCTTTACATTTAAATTCGGGCAGCGTACGTATTTCTCCGGTTACAAGGTCAAATAGTTCGGGTTGCATTCCAGAAATATTAAATCCAAGTGTGTCCATTCGACTTTTTTCCAATTGATTAGAAATAAAAAACAAGTCAGCATCTTCACTTTTTCGATGCGTAAAAATATAATCATTGGGAGAATGAAAGTCTTTTTTAAAAGCTAGTTTCGAAAACATTTCATCTATACTGACTCCCGAAAAGACAAATCCTTTTCCATAAGCCTTTTGTGACTTATTTTTGCCATCCAGTCCGTCCCACATTCTCGTTGCCATTTCACTCACTTCCACATCGCATTGCGGATAGCTTTTTAAACTTGGCGACAAGGTTGGTTTTTCGCCTAATATAACAGCTCCTTCAGATACCAATTCTTCAATTTTCTTCAATAATTCTGGTCGGATAGTCGTTTTTGCGGGCATTACCAAAACCTGATAACTAGCTCCAGATGACAACATTATTTTTCCGTTTTTCACTGAAGCGTTATTTAAAATAACATCTGCATTTATGTAATCGTAATCGTAGCCATTGGGAAGTGTTTTACTTTGTTCACCGCCAACAACCGGTGTATCTTCACCAATAAAATAAGCTACATCTGTTACCCGGTTACCTTGCTGTAACAATGAAGAAGCCCGTTTGATATAATCCATAAATGATTTTGATTTATTAAACCAGGTACTATTCCGGTTAAAATCAGTACCATACCAGGCATTCAGCCCAGGTTTTCTATCATCCGGTTGATGAATATATACATGTAATACAATGTGATTTATTCCCTGACAAAAAGCGAAATCCAATCTTCTCTTCATATCTCTGGGCATATTTTTGTGGGATTCGGATGAAGTAAAAGATTCAGCAGAAATTATCTTTTTGCCATAAATATTCCCCGAAGAGGTGGCTGCACGTAATTCTTGAAGATTACCATTACGTACAGAAGAACCCTTATTAATCCAAAATTCTCCGGCAATATCGTCTGTTTCTTTACCATAAGATAGAAATTCCGCAGGAAATCCATAGTGTCCGTAATTTTCCTGCCATAATCTTAATCCATTTTCATTGGAACGGTTCTTCATTGTAGCAATAAAGTTTTTTGAAATCATATCAGCCACTAATCTTCTCACATCCCAAAGAAAGCGATTTGATTGTGCTGTACTTTCAACAATTCGACCGCGCAGCACGGGGAGCCATTTTAAGGGTGAATATCCATATACTTTTAAAAATTCATCCTCAAATCCATCTGTCCAATTCTGCGGTCCTTGTTCGTAACTATCAATAATAACGTGTTTTAAGGCTTTTCTATTCTCTGCTGGAATTCGATGAATTAATTCTCCAATATAGGAATCAAAATGATTTTGTACAAATTCCTTGTTCATTTTGTCTACCTCAAACCCTCTACCTTCATCCGTTGTTGGATGATTATGGGTTCCTGTTGGAAGCAATCCAGTCTGTTGTATAATCCACTCTCCAGCAGGTACATCCCAGCTTAGTACTTCATTACCGTCCACGTTTTTTGTAATATCAATAATTTTATTTGGATCTACAACTAAATCTTTACTTTCATTTTCGCTTGTTTTATTTGAGTCCTCAAACTGTTTTACAGTACTTGACTTGTTGAGTTGCTTTTCGGAATAGAAGGATAATAATGCAGCAGAACTGAGTTCAATTTCCGACAAAGCCCCCAATCTTGTGGGAGATTTAGCATTAGATTTGTTGGCTATTATTATTCGGTATTTATCTGAACTCACCCCATCAAAGCCATTAGAAATGGGTGCAAAAGGAACACAGCCTGTCATTAATAGTATATTCGTTCTATCAATTTTCCGATTCACAATGGATTGCCAGCTCCCTTTCTCATTGAAATATTGAAGTTCACACGTAGCATCCATCGGTAAGTCAACCGGATACAACTGCATGCTTCTGACCATTACCGATTTTTTTAATTCCAGAATAATTGATAATGAATCACCTTCAATGGTCAGTTTTGTATTTTTATTTCCATCAAAAAGAGCAACAATATTGCTATTTAATGGGGTGCAGTTAATTGATTTTATCTCAGAATTTACAATTGCATTTTCGGATGTTGGTTTTGGAAATGCCTGTACAATAAGTTGTTGAAATTTCGTTTTTGATTTATCAAACACGTATGCATCGGAAGTAAATTTCTGCTCAACAAGTTGTGGTGTCGTATCTTTAGGAAATTTGAATTCCAGGTGTTTAGGTCCAATAACAATAAACTCTTTGGTGGCAAGGTACCGCATTGCGTGCTCTGGTTTTACCCAAGGACCACCAGACTGACTCCATCCCGGAGAATTAAATAAGCCAACTTTCATGCCCAGGCTGTCTGCTTTTTTTAACGCGTATTCTGTACATTTCCACCAGTCATCACTGAAAATTTTTGTCTTGCCCAACTCAAGTGCACGGAATTTTACATTTCCAATCAAAACTTCG
>JBMOHG010000255.1:0-4893 GCA_049317965.1 Paludibacter sp. | reverse complement strand
GCATATCCTTTAAATCGAATCTTGTCTAATTCAATGGTTTCCAATACTTCTCTACGATAGCATTTGAAACCGGCAGTAGTATCTGCAATTTTAACACCTAATATAAACCGAACATATTTTGAGGCTAAATATGACATCAAAACACGTCCCATTGGCCAGTTTACAACATTTACACCAGTAATATATCTTGAACCAATAGCTACATCTGCGCCCTTATTGGCACATGCATCATATAGTTTGGGCAAATCATTTGGATTATGCGAAAAATCAGCATCCATTTCGAAAATGAATTCATAACCATGTTTCAATGCCCATTTGAAACCGGCAATATAGGCTGTACCCAATCCCAGTTTTCCTTTCCGCTCTACCATAAAAAGTTGATCAGGAAATTCTGTTTGCAGCTTTTTTACAATCAAGGCAGTTCCATCGGGCGAACCATCTTCAATGATTAGAACATGAAATGTCAACGGTAATTCGAAAACAGCACGAATGATGTTTTCAATATTTTCCTTTTCGTTGTAAGTTGGAATGATGACAAGATTATTGGACATGGAAGTAGATTTGATAAGTTATTTATTTAAAGGAGTCTGGTCGTGAATAATTAATTATCTTTAAAAAATGGTTTTCAATTTGAATTACAAAATGTTTAAAAAATATACAATTCCGAAGGTGTCATTCTTTCCAGTGTAATCAACTGTACATGTTGTCCAACAATAATCTCTTTTTCTTCAAAATGATTTTGTATAGTAGTATACGCTAATTCTGGTAAATTATTTTCTTTACTTAGGTGACATAAGAAAATAAATTGCATACATTCCATGTAATTATCAGCTAAAAATCTACCTGCCTGACTGTTACTCAAATGTCCGGTATCTGCAGCAACCCGCATTTTTAAATGATATGGATACGGGCCAGTTTGCAATTTTTGTTCATCGTAATTGGCCTCAAGTACAATATAATTGGCTTGTTTCAAATGATAAGAAACCTCCTCACTAACATGTCCTAAATCGGTAGCAAAGGTAAATCTTTTTTCTTTATATTCAATGGTATACCCAACACTATCAGTCGAATCGTGCGATACAGGAAAAGCTGTAATTCTGAAATCCCCAATTTCAATAGTTTCATGTTTTTCAATAAATTTTCTACTCGAATATAATTTTTCGGTAACACAATAACTTCGTTGAATACCTTCATGAACCAAGCGGGTAGAATAAATCGGAATCCTGAACTTTTCGCCCAAAGGCCCAACAGCTTTAATATGATCTGCATGATCGTGTGTTACAAAAACGCCCCAGATATTTTCAAAATCCAGACCTATATTTCTTAGATTCTTACGAATAGAACGAACTCCAATACCTGCATCAATTAATATTCCACTAGAAGCATTTCCAATAAAATAACAATTCCCACTACTCCCACTTCCAAAACTTTGAAAACGTAATTTATCCATTATTTGATTTTAAAGATTACAAAATTAACACCAAAAACCCGAAGATTGTGTACAAATAAACAGAAATAACGTTAATCGTTTATAATACTGATTTTTTGCAACAATAACAGCAAGTTAGATCATTGAATATCTGACAAATGACATTTAAGTCTTTAATCCTACCCTACATAAAAAATAAACAGATAGAAATTTACTTCCTATCTGTTTATCAAATATTTTAAACTGATTTATTTATCAAAATCGCTTTTTACATGAAAACCATCACAAAATGGTTTGTTATTACTAAGACCACAACGACATAAGTAGGTTTTGTCCTTTGCTTCCCTCACTTCGCCTGTGGGCAGTGTAATATTAAAATTTCCAGAAACAACAAAAGGACCGCCCTTAATTATTTTCAATGATATATTATTTAAATTTTCCATATTCATTTCTTTTGAAATAATGCTTTGCTGCAAAACATCAAAAAAATTGAAATTGTTCAACAATTGAGGTTTATTAACTGACAAATTAATGAGACTTTTGTAAGAATAAAATTTCTAAGTTCCGCACCTGAATTATCTTTTCAGAGAGTAATTTTTCCATTTCATTATTCTTTTTCTCAAAATCAACTATTTTCAAAGCTATAGTAATTCTATCTAATGAATTCTCAATTTGAGAATATTGTTGACGTAAATTGTCTAATTGGTTTTTCTTTGTTTTTAATTCTGATGTTAGTTTGTACATTTCACTCCAACCTTTGAGAGCTTCTACGCTCTTAAAATCAGATAAATGAGTGTAAATAAGTGAGTCGTTAACAATAAATTCAATTTGTTGATTATTGTCACGCAATTCAATTTGAGTATCAGCTTTATTGTTTGCTAAATTCACAGTAGTTGTCCGGTATAGCTTTAATTGTGCCACACTGCGAAGATAATCTTTATCTTCTGTTCGAACAATCATTTTTGTATCATTGGGCACAAAGCTGTAAATCATTACTTTGCCCGAAGATTGATTTCTATCGGTTGCAAACCAGCCCAGCTTACGTTGTTCATCAATTACCATCATATAATCGTTTGACAATGAATTAAATGGAAATCCAATATTTTCGGGTGCCAAATAAGTATTGGTAGCAGGCGTAAAACGAGTTATAAAAATATCATAGCCACCAATTGAATTTTCGCCATCCGAAGCAAAATAAATGGTAACACCATCGAGTAACAAAAATGGATAATTTTCGTTGGCAGAAGTATTGATAACACTCGAAATTGATACGGGAGCTGACCATTCGTCCAACAATTTGAAAGAAGTAAAAATATCTAATTGCCCTTGAATGGAATCGGAATAATAAACCCTGTCCTGACGTTGAGTAGTATATTTAATTTTATCTGTGTTACGTCTGCTTTTCAACTTCATTGATTCCTGATTAAGTGAACCCAATTCGGAACTAAATTTGTAAAAACGTAAAAAATCATTTTTATCCACTAACTGACTATCAATTAATGCAATACTTTCAACTTTATTTATCAGTCGGGCTGCATGTTCGGCTTGAGCTACTTTTCGTTGATATTCAGGGAGCTTTGAGTCATCGGGCAACAAAGTGGCTATATAACTTTGGTAGGCCATAACCGATTCATCGAATCGATAGCTTTTAAAATACAATTCGCCTAAATACAAATCGCGTGTTGGAAATTTATTGCCTGACATATTGAAATGCTCGATTGCTAATTCATATTCTTTCAACTCGTAACAACAGCGGGCAAATCGAAAATTATACAACGGATCGTTTGGTTTTTGCTTCAGCAATGTCTCGTATACAGCCCGTGCCTTTAGGTATTGTTTACTATTAAACAAATTTTCTCCTTCGCTCACCCGCTGACCAACTACAGAAAAAGAAAGAAACAGTAACAAAAAAATCAACTTTGTTTTCATAGCATTATTCATTTGATAATTATTTTCTTATAAATTTACCTCATTTCCAGCTTTTTGAATCAGCTTTTTTGCTTCATCATCGGCTTTCGTGTTTAATTCTGCTGCCTTTTTTCGGGCTTCATCCAACAGTTTTTGAGCAGCCACTTCAGCCATTTTTTTTGTAATAGGATTATTCGCCTTTGAAATCAAAATATCACCTTTATTTTTGGCTTCATCAATCAGTTTATCACTTAGTTTTTGGGCTTCGGCACGAATTTGATCGGCTTTTGTCTGCGCAGCTTTTAATGCTGCTTCCTTTTGTTTTCGGGCTTCTTCGGTTGCTTTTAGTTTAGCTGCATCTACTTGTTTATTGACTTCTGCTTCAACTTTGGCCTTGGCATCTGTTGCCATCGAATTGAAAGTATTTGCCCAATCAACTTCAATTTTTGGTTTAGTAAATGAACCACCAATTTTAACGCCAACGGTTGAAAACTTACCAAGATTCAAATTATCGGGCAATTGCACTTTTCCGGTGTAAGCAATGCTCTTATCTAAACCTGTAGTTCCACCCAAGTTCATTTTAATGCCCGAAACAACTACATCAAATGGTTTTGTAGTTATTTTACCATCTTTTATTTCGAACATCAAAGCCAAATCTTTGATTGTAGTATTGGCAATATCCGAACGTTTTAAACTTGCAGCCAGAGCAGTAAGTGCCGGTACATTGGTAAGTCCAACAGATTTAGTTGAAAATGAACCATTTCCTATTAATGAAGCCAAATCGGGCATCATGTCATTCTTTAATAATGAATTGATTGACAATTTTGTTGAAAATTTTCCGGATGCTTTTTCGAATATCGGTGCTAATTTTTGAAGGGTTTCCACCTGACCGAAAATATCTTTAAATATTACTTCGCTGATATTCATATCGAAATTTACAGACGGTTTCTTTGGATTTGAAGTGCTATAAGCTCCGTTCATTAGCACATTTCCACCAAAAGCCTGTGTGGACATATTTTGAAATTTCAAATCGCCATCAGCCACTTTCATCACACCTTTTGCATTCGAAAAAGTCATTTTTTCGTACACTAATTGTTTGAAATCAGCTAACATTGTAAAGTTGATATTTTTAGGAATTTCAACTACAGTTTGTGCCTTTGCTGGTTGAGCCTTTTCAGCTGTTTCCGCTGGTTTCGAATTATCTGAACTCATAAAATCGCTCGCGTTTAGATAATTAGATTGTAGATTTAATGTTCCGGTTAAAGTTTTATCGTGTAAAGCATAAGCTACAAAATTTTCCAATTTTCCCGTAGCAGAAATATCATTCCTTCCAATTTTCACTTGCAAAGCTACTAAATCGACATAACGATTATTAAAAATCATATTGGCTTTCGAAATGGTCACATCCTGAGACATCGATTTCATTTTCACCAACATATTACTGATATTTAATTTACCACCAAAACGGAATTTATCATATTGATTATTGTCATAATATGACATTCGTCCACCCAAATCGAGATTCATATCCAACAAACCATTGAGTTTTGTATCAG
>JBMOHG010000254.1:0-4895 GCA_049317965.1 Paludibacter sp. | reverse complement strand
GTTCGTTTCACTCCTTTTTTATAATGAACGTCGGCATAACCAAAAATCACAAATAATCCCTCACGCGAAGGATATTTAATTCCATATTTTTCGCGAAATTTACGAGCCTTTTTGCCATATTGAATAAATGGATGTACCGCACCCAGCATACAAGTACCAAGTCCAAGCGATTCGCCGGCAAGCATAGCATAAGTTGCTGCAATTATTGGGTCGGCAGGGTCGGTGTAGGGCGAACCATAGAAATACATAGCCAGAGGAGCATCATAATTTATCCAATTATCTCCTTTTTTCATTTCATCAACGTACACATCAAAAACCGGCTTTATAAATTCATGCATCATTTCATCATTGGCTTTTCCCCAAAATGGTCGCATTAATGCCAAAAACCAATTTGAAGCCATCCATCTGATGCTTTCAAGAAAATGGCTGTATTCCTCGGCAAATTTACGAACCACTATTTTATTTTCCAACACCAACACATGTACATCCGAAGGTGGCAAACCCATTGGAGCTGTTTGTGCTGCTTCCAAAATCAGATTTATTTTCTCTTGTTCCACGGGCTTATCTTTAAACTCGCGAATACTTCTACGCCGCTGAAGCAGAGCCAATAAGCTTTCGTAATCGGGCACAGTTTTTTTGTCAGGCAATTCGAACAAATCGTTGGGCGAAAGTTCACGACCTTCAATTTTTATAGCTCCGGTTGGACAAACCATCATACAATGTCCACAAGCTATACAGCCAAACAATGATTTGTCGGATTTTACAACTTTGGCATTGGCAATATCAAAATTAAAGTCTTTGCAAACTTCAACACATTGCCTACAACCAGAGCATTTTTCTATATCAATTAAGATATTTGCGGGTATTTTGGTTCGCGAAGTGGGGATAGCCATAATGATTTAGAATTTAGTAATTTGACGAATAACCCAAGTGATAGAATACGATGCAAATATAGTAAAAAAAATATTTTATGAATAACAAATATCCAATAAAAAACCGCTAAGAAAATTCTTTTTTAAAGAATCTCCTTAGCGGTTGAAGTATTAAAGTTATTAAATTTTTATTCTCCTATATTTCTCAAAAGTTAGTTTAGATATTTCGGATTGAAAACACAGATAATTTATATTTTCAAATTGACAAATTTTCAAATTTTCAAATTGAAATTTCACTATTTTCTGTTTGATTCAGATTTTGAAGAACGACTTGCATTTGAATCTGCAGGTTTATCATTATCACGAGGCGTTTCGTTTACCCTGCGTTCAACTTGTTTTGTTTCTAAAGTACGACTTGGTTGACTGACAGCAGGTGAAGTTACAGTTGTTCTATTTTCGCGCACAACCGGAGTTGTTGGTCTGCTTCCACTATTCGAATTGGTTGAAGGCATTTGATAAGTATCACGAGTTGATTGAGTTGAAGGAATTCGCCTTGAATTTTCATCGCGCATTACCTGATTAGTTGATCTGCTTCCGCTATTTGAATTGGTAGAAGGTGTTTGATATGTTTCACGGCTCGGACGATTTTCATTCGTTTCAGTTTGAGGTCGGGTTATTCCTGAGTTTTGAGTATTACCTCTTGGTCTCGATTCAATTGTAGGAGTTGTATTTCGAGATCCGCTTTCATAATCACCTCTTCTCGAGCCATTTGTGCTTTCAATTGTTCTGCCAGGTCTGGTGCTCGATTCTATACCTTGAGCTGATGGACGAGTTTGTAGATTACTTCCTTTATTATCTCTTCTATTATCAAGGCCTTGTTTATTTGTTATGTTTTCATTTCTATGATTAAAAGTACGTTCCGGAAATTTCTTTTCGTAATCTCTTCTACTTACCGAATTGTACATTCTGTCGTAATCGTCATATCTGCGGTGCTCAGTGTAATAATACCTGTGATTGTGGTTGATACGAGAATGAATATTAGATAAATAGATATTTATTGCGAATGGATGACGGTTGTGATAATAGGTTGGATAATATCCCCAATAGTATGGAGATGTCCATGAGCGATAATTATTTCCCCAGAAAAAGGAATAAATATAAGGAGTATAAACATAAACCGGTTCCACAATATAATTGTTGCCATACATGTATGGGTCACCAATTATTTGAACATAAGTTCTGCGGTTTTCTCTTTTTTCTACTACAATAGTTGCAACATCCTGAAAAACATCTCTATCGAGTACTGCCTGAATCACAACTAAATGAACATTGTTTTCGGACGATTCGATTACGCGTAAATAATCAACTTCTCCGTCATTATTCAAATCCAGATTTGAAATCTGACTATCATAATCGTTTAATTTCATTTCGAAATCCTGCAAGTCTTTCGATTCACCAAAAATAGAAGCTACCGCTTTCAAATCGAGATTATTGCTAATATCATTGTTTTGAGCTTCGACTGTAATTTTGTTTTGAGCCACACAATTGGTAGTTGCCAATAAAATAACTACTAATAGGCTGATTGCTGTTGTTTTCATAATCGTAAATTATTAGAAAGTGAGTATTGTGATTGTTTAATTTGTACCGGTATTTTTTCATATCCAATTTCTGTGCCAAAAAAAAATTCTGGTTTCAATAATTTAGTTATATTATTTATAATTCATTATATCAACTGATTATGATTTTTATTTCATAATTAAAATATTTAGTGAGCAACAAAATAAACCATAAATGTCAATTTAAAAAAACCCAAAACACAATATAAACTTTGAACAAATTCTGTTTAATTCTAATATTTATTATCTTTGTTGCCATAAAATAACGAATTATGAATAAGTTGGATTTATTTCTTTTGATTCCTATTTCTTTAGGATTTATTTTTGGTATTAATAAAGGCTTAATAAAAGAGCTAGCTTCCCTCGCAGCCATTGTTTTGGGTATTTATGGAGCTAAAGTTTTCTCACCTTATGTTACAGATTTTTTAATCCGAAAATTTGACTTTTCTGCTCGTACTGCCCAACCTTTTGCCTATTTCATTCTGTTTGTTGCCATTGCCATTTTATTGCTTTTATTGGCCAAAATGTTAGATAAAATGTTTGATTCCATTTCGTTGGGAGGATTAAATAAATTGCTGGGTGGTATATTTGGAGCATTGAAGTATGCACTGATTGTGAGTGTATTGCTTAATGTGTTTGATGCTATTGATAGTCGGTTTTCAATTATTAGCAAAGAAACTAAGGAAAATTCTATTGGTTACAATCCATTGATGAAATTGGGACCAAAATTATGGGATGAAACAAAAAAAGAACGAAAATCTACAAACGATTTATCTGATGAAGAAAAAAACCAAAACTGATAAAAGTGACCTTTTGCTGTTCGAAGATGATAAAGGATTGAAAGGAAAATATTCTTCGTTCGATAATGAATGTGGTTGTGATGAAGCAGGACGTGGCTGTTTGGCAGGGCCAGTGGTGGCAGCTGCTGTTATTTTACCCATTGGATTTGTTTGTCCGTTACTCAACGATTCGAAGCAGCTTACCGAGCATCAGCGCGATTCTCTTCGTCCGATTATTGAAAAAGAAGCCTTGGCGTGGGCAGTTGCCGAAGTCGATAATAATGAAATTGATAAGATAAATATACTTAATGCGTCTATTCTGGCCATGCATCGAGCAATCGATAAACTGGAATTACGTCCCGGATTTATCATAGTAGATGGAAACCGATTTAAACCTTACGATGACATTCCACACCAAACTATCGTGAAAGGTGATAGTAAATACCTATCCATAGCCGCTGCATCAGTACTTGCCAAAACTCATAGGGACGAATTAATGCAACAACTTGATGCGGAATATCCAAATTACGATTGGAAAAAAAACAAAGCTTACCCAACATTAAAACACCGTGCAGCCATTCGCATGTATGGTACTACGCCTTATCACAGAATGACTTATAATCTGTTGGGCGAGGATGTAAAGAAGGGAAAAAATAAAAAGAGCACTAATTTGGTATAACAGTTGATAGCGAAATAAATACATCTAAACTTTATGATTATGCATTATGTCTATTTTGTAATTTATTTTTTGATAGGTTTTGGAATACTTTTTGCCATTTTGGCAATTTTTATTAGTTTCAATAATAGCAAACAGAAAAGAATTGAACAAAAGTTACTCGAAAGAGAATTTATAGCAAAATATGGGAGTGAACCTATTAGAATGGCACTCGATGAGTAATATACATTTATACTCGGTGTAAGGTTATTTGTCAATGTTACTCTAATGAAATAATGCCAGGATGAATAAAATGAATATAAAAAACGAACACAGAAAGATATGATAGTAAGACCAGATGAATTAACAGAAAAGGGTTTTGTTCTGCTTGATAAATTAGAACACAAGGAATTAATTCCTTTCATAAAAATATATATTAAGAAACGAACAAAGTATTCAATTGTATATAACCTTAGTAACTTTCTAATCTTCGGACTTGTAGGTTATTTGTTTATGATTGGGTTTAAGCAACCTGACTTTGACTTTGGTAATCGTTTAACACATTTTTCCTTTGGTCTTGCAATTGCTTTTCTCTTAGTACCGCTTCACGAATACATTCACGTTTTGGCGTATAAATCGCAGGGGGCAACAAATACTTCTTATGATGTAAACCTTAAGAAATTCTATTTTATGGCTCTTGCTGACAAATTTGTAGCTAATAAAAAAGAATTTGAAATTGTAGCACTTGCACCCTTTGTGATAATAACTTCAATCTTGACTATATTATTTTTTATTGTAAACCCAAACTGGAACTTGACCATTTTTGGTATTTTACTAATGCATACTGCAATGTGTTCTGGTGACTTTGGTTTATTGAGTTATTTCGAATTCAATAATGACAAACAAGTTGTGACTTATGACGATATTGAAAATAAAATCTCATACTTTTACGGATTGACAAGTGAAAGTAAAA
>JBMOHG010000253.1:0-4900 GCA_049317965.1 Paludibacter sp. | reverse complement strand
TTTTTATTCAATTCAACGCCAATCCATTCGGGGAATAGTAAATAATTAGTAACTCTGTAGTTCGGAAATGAACCATCGCGCTTCCTGCACCAATCCAGTACATTCAAATCATCGCGCCAAAATGTAGTGTCAATAGCATCTTTTATATTTTCAAGGGCTTGTTGATAAATAGTTGACACAAAATTCCTATTCAGAACAGTTGCCCCTTTAATATAGAAATCGAGCGAAGCAATAGCCAGTGTAGCTGACGGAAGCGACCATTCATCCTCGGTGAAATTTGTAATATATCCATACATTTGTCCATCAACTCGAACGGTATATTTTTCTGTTTCATCTCCATTAAAATCTATTCTCCACTGATTTGCTTTCAGATAGGCCAGTTGGCAATTGATGGCAATTTGCATTGCCGGAAAAACTTTTCTGAGAAAAACGGTATCGTTTGTATTCTCAAAATAATATTTTGCCATCAAAATAAAATACGCCGGCGTTTCGGAATCACGGTTATGAAACAACTGATTTTTAACGCCTTTATATCCTAATGGCCATGAATTGGGCACATAACCGAGTTCTACCGTTTTGGCAGAAGCTGCCAATACCAGTTTTTTTAGCTCATCGTTGCGTTGTGTAATTTGAAGCAAGCGACTTGCACCGTGAGAATCGCGAATATATCCGTTGGGATACGCCCTCAAGCCGGTATGAATGCCACCCGAACTATCCTGCAACATTTTGATGGTAATTTGAGCTCCCTCCACAATATCACGTGCTTTTGAATCGGAAATTTTAGCGGAAAAGTCTTTTCCTTTCCGATACCAATGCTGCCATTCACTCACACTTTGCTTAAGTTCTGATGCAGTATTTCGCTTCTTAATTGAATGTAAAATTGCATCTGTTTTTTTCAATTTCTCGGGATAAAACAGGTGATGATAAAGCGAAAGTTGAAATGTACCATCTTTTGAAATGCTGATTTCATTGGTTTGAATTTCAGATTGATTGACACCGGTAATTTTCGCTTTTGAATTTACGTTAAATGCTATAATGGCATACCTATCATTCCAGTTTTTTGAATCTTGCCAACAATCGCTGAAATTCCATTTAGAGGTATCGGCATGTAACAATACTGCTTTATTATCAATTAGTTGAGGCTGAATGTCTTTAGCAATAATTTGTGCGTTCACTGAAAGTTTTATAGCACGTCCCGAGTGATTATGAATAGTCAACATTCGTGTAACCCAAGGCTGATTTGTCCTTGAAAAATCGGTAACTGTTACTGAAACGCCATTTTTTTCATAAACACCTGAATAAATTCCTGTCTCTCTTAGCCGATGCATTTCGGGCTTAATTTGATAGGAATAACCATTCATATTTAGGTTTAAAATTTCACTTTGAATGAAATTGGGCGCCGTATAATTTGGGCCAAATAGCGCATTCCAAGTTCCATCGGGCGTTCCCATCGCTCCCGACACTCCATTTCCTAGAAAATAATCTTCCAGCGGACCACAATAAGTAACCGCTTTTGGCAAATCTGCTGATTGGTCTGTTTTTGCCATGACAAAGCATGGCAAAAACAGTAAAATTATGCATTGGAAAAATTTCATTGTATAAATTAATTTAGTTTCTATTTTTATTAATCAAAGGTAACTACATTCCCCTTTAGGGGTTAGGGGTCATATCTATCACCACCGGTCCAAACAAACCAGCTGGTTGAAGTGGCGACACTTTTGCCCACTCAAACGGGAATGTCATCCATGTATGTTTTTTGGTTACGCCATCCTGCAAATCGCCAACAATGCGGTTCCACCAAGGGTTTGTAATGTCCACTTCAATGGTGTTTTTGCCTTTTTTTAGTGCCGATGAAATGTTCAATTCGTATGGATAACACCACACTGTGCCCACTGATTTTCCATTGATACGGACAGCTGCCATTTTTTCAACCCGACCTAAATTGATGAAATTCGATTTGGTAACATCACCTGTAAATTCAATCGTTTTGCTGTAAGTTGCTGTTCCTCCGTAGTATTGAATGTTTTTATTTTCGTTTGTTGTCCAATCGCTAAGCGTTTTGAATTCTACTTTAGCTGGAGCATCCATTTTGGGGTTGAACGAAACTGTCCACGCTCCTTCGATTGTTTGAACTGTTACTTTCTCTGCATAGTTTTTACCCCTAAGCTTAGATCCGACTTTATTACGGAAAACAATAAACCAACTGTCCGTTTCGTTGAATTTCAGAGGAATAAAGGTAAATCCATTGCGTTCGGTAAATTCAGGTAAATTGCGAATTTCACCTGTAATGGCGTTCCACAATTCGGGTTGTTTCCCAACGATATTGAAACCAAGTTCGCCATTGAAAATTTGCTGAGATTGGTTGCTCACAAAATAAATATCAGCTTCTCCATCTTTGCGGTGAATGTAATTAAATTGTTCAGGCAAAACCACATCGGTTTTCAGGTTCATACGGCTAAACACATCTTCCAAAGTAACGCCGAAAAATACATTTCCTTTGCCTGCTTTATGTTGCGTAATTGTTGCACCATCAATATCTCCCCAAAGTTTTGCAGCCATTTCTTTTACTTGATTGTCGGCGGTTGGATAATTTGCTAAACTCGGCGATTGTATCGGTTTTGGGCCTACAACGGTTGCACCTTCGTTCACCAACTGACTAATTTTTTGCAATACTTCGGGACGCATGGTGGTTTGGTTCGACAATACCAACACATTGTAGCTGATACCCGATTTCAGGACGATTTTTCCATTTTTCACCACTGCATCACGCAACAGCACTTCGGCATTTATCAAATCGTAATCCGTTCCGGCAGGTGGTGCAGGTTTCAAATCGGAAGATTGTTTAGGTGTATCTTCGCCTAAAAAGTACAGCATATCTGCCACATGCAAACCCGACTGCAACAAAGCTGATGAACGGCGAACGTATTCGTAGTACGGTTTTGCTTTGATAAACCAGGTTGAATTTCGGTTGAAATCCGTTCCAAACCAAGCATTTACCCCCGGAGGTGTGTCGTAAGGTTGGTGAATGTATAAGTGAAAAACATAATGATTAATTCCCTGAGTAAATGCCCAATCGCCTAACATTTTTAAATCGCGTGGCATATTGCTATGGTTTTGATGCGAGGTAAACGACTCAGCCGAAGTTGTTTTTTTTCCATAAATATTGGCACATGATGAGGCAATGCGGCATTCAGCCGGACCAATATCGGTAGCCGAATTCCAGAATTCGCCTGCAATATCATCTGTTGCTCCACCGTACATCAACGATTCACCGGGGTAGCCGAAACCATAATTCTCGCACCACATACGCAGTCCATTATCGTTTGCTTTTTCGCGTAATCCGGTAACATATTCTGTAGCAATAAGCGTTGCAACCAACCGACGCATATCCCAAAGGAAGCGATCCGATTTTTCAGCCGAATCCACTACTCGTCCAGTAAGAACAGGCAACCAAGGTATTGGATCGTAACCGTAAGCAGCTTTAAATCGTTCAGTCATATCATCTGTCCAGTTTTGTGGACCTTGCTCGTAGCTATCCATTACCACATGTTTCAATGCTTTGCGGTCTTTGGCCGGCATGCGTTCCAATATTTTTCCCACATAATTGTCAAAATGAAATTTGGTATGCGCTTTATTCATTTTATCAATTTCAAAGCCTTCACATTCGGGCGTAACAGGGTGGTTAACTGCTCCGGTTGGAACCATTCCAGTGCGTACAATAGTCCAGTCGCCAGCAGGAACATCCCAAGTTAGAAAACCATTGGCATCCACTTTGTCGGTGATGTTAATCACTTTAGTAACATCTACGTTCAGGTCTTTCGATTCCGGCTCTGTTGATTTTGGCCACATATAGGTATCCCAACTCACAAACGGTGTTGGTGCCATTTTGCTCAATTGTTTCTCGTTGAAATGCGAAAGAACAGCTTTACCGCTTAATTCAATTTCGGCAATGCATCCCAATGCTTTGTTTTTCGACAAATTAATCCAGGGCAAAACAGGACCACCATCGGTAAAAATAATGCGGAATTGTTTCGATTTAATTGCTTCGAAAGATTCAGATATTACGGCAAACTTCATTGGTCCAGCCATTTGATCAATAATCTGGCGGTCGATTTTATTTCTGCATACTGTACGCCAATAATTATGAAAATCGAGGTATTGTATTTCGTAATACGCATTCATGGGCACTTCAGCCGGAAATAGTTTAATGCTGCGAACCTCTTCAATTTTTGAGAGCGACAGTTCAATAGTTACAGGATAAGAAGCTATTGAAAAATAGCTCTCTTTATTTCCATCGAACATTAATTCGGCATTAGCAACCTGCGGATTGGTAGTGATTTGTTTTACAACTGCATTTACTGTATGATTTTCATTGCGAGGAGAAGGAAAAGCCTGAACCACTACTTGTTGGAAATCCTTTTTGGGAGTTTTAAGTTGCACTTGTACTTTTTGACCGCCCTTAATATGCATTTCGGACGAAACCAAATAGCGCATGGTTTTATCAGCTGTCACCCACGGTCCGCCGGACATAGACCATCCCGGGCAATTAAACATGCCAATTTTAACACCAATTCGACCACCTTCGCGAATAGCATGTTCCATACATCCCCACCATTTTTCACTCAAAACAGGCACATCGCCGGGCTTTACTGCAAAATCGTGTACATTCGAAATAAATGCCTCGCCAATACCTGCTTCGCACATGGCTTCGAGGTCTTTGGTAATGCCCTCTTTGGTAATATGGCTGCTAATCCAGTACCAATACACCCAAGGTTTGGTAGCTTCAGGTGGATTTTTGAAATCCTTTTCAATATCACTTGCATAAGATTTAATCGAAATAAAAAAAATTGCGATTAAAATGAATAGAAATTTAAACGCTCGTTTCATGATTTTTGTTAGT
>JBMOHG010000252.1:0-4920 GCA_049317965.1 Paludibacter sp. | reverse complement strand
TATTGACTTTTACAAAGGTTCATTAAGCAACCCTCGTTGAGCCTAGCGTGACGGTCTTGTAGTTCGGCGAAGCGTCTTTTAGCTTCCGCGACAGCGAGGGGAACGTGTAGGGGAATAGATATATTATATCTGATAGATTGTTTTTACAAATTAAAATATTGAATAAATCAACAAATAAAATACACATTTAAAAATTACAACAATGAAAAAACTTTTATCAATTCTCTTTTTTGTGCTTTTTACGACTATAGTATCTGCACAAGTTTCCAAAACAATTAATGTAGCATCACCCGGAACTCTTTCCAGTTTACTTACTGCAACAGAGAAAACTACTGTGACGAACTTAACTGTAACAGGCAATATTGATGCTAGAGATATTAAATTTATTCATCTTGAAATGACTGTACTCGCTGTTATAGATTTAAGTGAAGTAAAGATTATAGCGTATAGTGGTACTGAAGGAACAGATAATTCTTCTTATGATATAATTTCTTATCCAGCAAATGAAATGCCCCAATCATCATTTTCTGCATTTGCTTTTTCTGCTAATAAATCATTGTACTCGATTATTTTACCTTCATCAATTACCTCAATAGGACAAAGTGTTCTTTTTAAGTTAAGTCGCATTACAGGGACTTTTACTATTCCAAGATCTGTAAATTCTATTAAAGATTATGCCTTTAATCATTGTTTCGGTTTAAAGAATATTATCATACTAAATCCTTTACCTCCTACACGCGGGTATGGCGTTTTCATTAATTCAGACACAGATTTTAATCTTGCAATAGATAATGTCTATGTTCCAATTGGTTCACTAAGTGCATATAAAGCATCTGGATGGAGTACATTCAATATTGTTGAATATAAATTAAAAGTAAGTTCTTTATCTGCAAGTTCTATCACATCGTCTTCAATGGTACTAAATGGCAAATTAGATTTTATTGCTGCAACTCCTGTTTCTGCTTATGGTTTTTGTTGGAATGCAACAGGATCACCATCAATCACTGATAACAAAGTTGATAATGGAGCAAAAACCTCACTTGGTGCATATAACAATACTATCTCTGGCTTATTGCCAGGAACAAAGTATTATGTAAAGGCGTTTGCCACAGATGGCGAAAGAACTGTATATGGCGATGAGGTTTCCTTTACTACTGCCTCATTGCCGGGTGCAGCAGGAACAATTTCCGGACTTCAAACCGTATGCCAAGGACAAAGTGCAGTAACATACACTGTTCCAACAATTGCTTATGCCACATCCTATATATGGACTTTAACTAACGGAATTACAGGAACAAGTTCAACCAATAGTATTACTGTAAATTATTCAAAAACATTTATTTCGGGGAATTTAACCGTAAAAGGTCATAACGATTGGGGAGATGGAGCAGTATCTACAATAACTGTTAATTCAAATCCATTACCTGGAAATGCAGGAACAATTATTGGAAACACCTCGGTTTGTCAGGGCGAAAACTCATTGACATATACAATCTCTGCAATTGATCAAGCAACTTCTTATATCTGGTCACTTCCAACTGGAGTAACCGGAGCAAGTACAACAAATAGTATTACAGTTAATTACTCGAAAACTGCTTTTTCGGGCAACATCACAGTAAAAGGACACAATGATTGTGGTGATGGAGTTGCATATTCACTTCCAATTATCGTAAATCAATTGCCGGTAATTTCTGTAACTGATAAATCAATCATTTGCGGTGGTTCTGTCTTATTAAATGCAACTACAAATTACATTGGTGCTGGAAAATTGAGATACAAATGGACACCTTCCACTGGATTAGATAATGATACAATTGCAACTCCTTATGCTACAGTTATCAGCAAATCAACTTATACACTAGTGGTTACAACACCTAGTGGTTGCACAACATCTACAAATGTTACAATAAATATTTTATCAATGGCAAAACCGGAAATTGGAATTGTGGGTGTAAGTGCAAATAAAAACAGAGTTGCATGGAACAAACCGCTTACAAACGGTATAGCATCGTATTACATTTACAAAGAAACAAGTGTTAGCAATGTGTACGAAAAAGCAGGTAGTGTACCTTACGATTCATTGAGTGTATTTGTTGATAATCAATCGGCACCGGATGTGAAATCGAACAAATATAAAATATCAATTTTCGATCGCAGTGGTCAGGAGTCACTTTTGAGCAATGCACATAAAACAATGCACATGTCAATAAACAAAGGCCAAAATAATACATGGAACTTGATATGGGAACCGTACGAAGGATTTGCAGTTGCCACTTATAATATTTATAGAGGTACAAATCCTAATAACCTGAACTTCCTGGATGCAACTTCGGGTAGTAGTACTCAATATAGTGATCTTTCAGCACCTATAGGCGATGTATATTATCAACTTGAAGTTATTAGTCCTACGCTGATAAACCCTACAAAAATACCATCATCTATGCATAAATCAAGAGAAACAGAAAGTGTAATTGACGCTTCATTGGTATCATTCAACTCTTCACGTTCAAACATTGCTTCAAATGTTCTGAATGGCGTGAACGAAATGAATGGGCAAAACAATTTAATCAAAATATATCCAAATCCGGTAAAAAATGAATTAAGAATTGATTTTGAAGGTGGTTCAACTTTCGACATATTAAATTTAATGGGGCAGGTTGTTTTGAGTGGAAACTTGATTCAAAATTCTATTGTACAAACTTCATCACTTACAAATGGAGTGTACTTAATTAAATTTAAGACTGGTAATTCTTACGAATATGTGAAAATGATAAAAGAATAATGATATAAATTACCTTGACTGGTGCAGCTCTGCGCCAGCCAGAAGTAATTGTATTCCGATAAAAAAATCGGTTTAAGAACGCATTTCAAATGCTAAGAATACAAAAGTTGGGATTAGAAATAAATCCCAACAACGCTGCGTCCAACGTTAGAATAAGAAATGAAGAGGAAATCCGGTGGGAATGGGGACTGGTGTGGTGCATCTCATTTAGTCAATGATAAATAAAATTCATTATTATATGATTAGTGTTAAGATTAGATTTTGGGGTTTACTTGTTATGGGAATACTTCTTTTGTCAGGGAGTGTTATGACGCTTTTAAATGATGATGACTTTTCATTTGCATTGAAGTTATTTGTCATTGGAGTACTATTTATTTTAGCTAGTTTTATACTTAAACAAAAATATAAAAATGGATAAGATAACTTTTCAACATAGATTTAAATCAATGACTCCAATCCCACCCTATTTACTATGAGGAATTGCAATCCGATAAACAAATCAGTTTGTTTTAAGAACGCATTTCAAATGCTAAGAATACAAAAGTTGGGATTAGAAATAAATCCCAACAACGCAGCGTCCAAGGTTAGAATAAGAAATGAGGGGGAAATCCGGTGGGACTGAGATTAAATATAAATCCATGTAATTACAAATAATATGATAACAATTAATAAATTATTTTTAATCTTTGTGTTTACTTTATTACCATCTTTTTTATTTTCTCAAGCACCACAAGCGTATTTAGAATCTTATAAAGCAAATATCAATGGTATTTTTCTTGGTAAGAAATATACTAAAAGTGAGATTATTCAAAAATATGGAAATCCCGATAAGTATAGTATAGTACAAGATGAATTCGATGGTGTAGATGAGATATTTACTTATGGCACTGCAGAATTCTTTTTTTATAATGGTTATATTGCTAGTTTTATTATTGAAAGTAATCTATTTAAAGTGAATGATGTTGTTTATATTGGCATGAATATCAACAACATATCATCACTCTTATCTGGTTTTGGATTAATTAAAACTGGAATAGACCAAAATACAAAGCCTAGTATATCTTTCTATCCAAAATTAGCAATTAGTGTTGGTAATTCTGATGATCCAATTTGTTTTTACTCAAATTCGAGTGGAATAATAACAAAAATTGCTTTTGAAGTTATGGATTGATTTAAACTGAACTTCAGTCCAACCGGATATATAACTGATTAGATGTTCAAAAGATGGGCGATGCTCGTGGGTGGGATATTTCCAATCCCACCCTATTTACTATGAGGATTTGCAATCCGATAAACAAATCAGTTTTTTAAGATCGCATTGCAAATGCTAAGAATACAAAAGTTGGGATTAGAAATAAATCCCAACAACGCAGCGTCCAACGTTAGATTAAGAAATGAGGGGATTTACGGTAGGACTGGGCGATTTAATAAATTCAATTAAAGTTTTGCTAATAATGAATAGAAACAAATTAAAAAAGAATTTGCTGTGGTTTTGCTTTACATTTATTTTATTATTTCTAATGATGAAATTCACAGGTGGTTTAGGACGTACCTTTCACGGTTCTATTTCATTTAAAGAAACAATTGCTAGAATACCAGAAATTTTAGTTTTTTCTGTTTTCGCATTTATAATATTTAGTTTAGTCAATAGAGAAACGCAAAAATCAGAAAAAAAAAGTATAGAAATGGCTCGTAAACGATTAGAAGAAAAAGAGAAGAAAGAAAACGAAGAGAAAAACACACCCGTCCAGTCGGATATGTAATCTATTAGATGTTCAAAAGTTGGGCGTTGCTCGTGGGTGGGATTTATTTCCAATCCCACCCTTTATATTTTTTGGATTTTCAATCCAGTCTTTAATTTATAAATAAGAACGCATTACAAATGCTAAGAATACAAAAGTTGGGATTAGAAATAAATCCCAACAACGCGGCGTCCAACGTTAGAATAAGAAATGAGGGGGAAATCCGGTGGGACTGGGGACGAGCGAAGCGTAGGGGTTTCTTGTATTAATATTATTAAGAAACTGACGAGCGTAGCGGAGGGGTTTCTTGTTTTAATATAATTAAGAAACCCTTCCCCCTGCGGGGACTTCCCTTAAAAAGGGAAGAACAAGTATTCGGGAATTTGTTCGTAAAGA
>JBMOHG010000251.1:0-4927 GCA_049317965.1 Paludibacter sp. | reverse complement strand
ACTTTTACAAAAATTATGTCGACCCCTGGCGATATTGAAAATTTATTGAAACAATTGGTAAAATAATTGATTTATTAGATTTGAAGAAAATTATAGCACCCCGTTATAAAACATCGGAATAAGCTCAAATTTTTAGAAATTCTAATTCAATTTCAAAAAGTATAGAGTAATGTATTTGCAAAACATAAAACATTTTGAATCTTTGCTTTACAATAATTATATTCCAGTTTTGAAATAATAAAAAAAAATATTTATCTTTGTTTTTCGAAGTTATTTTTTAAAGCAATTTAAACTTTTGCAAAATACTATTTCAGTACTCACAAATTATTATTCTATGATAAATCAAGGACTTATCATCCAAAATCGGATTCCTGGAAAACCGAAATATTTAGAGTACAGAGAGAACGGCGAAAATCTGAAGAGTAGCCATTTATCAATTTATTTTTGAATTTATGAAAACAAAAAAATATTTTTTTTCTTTTTATGTATTCCTAATGGTAATATCATTAATTTCCTGTGATAAGGTTGCAGGAGATGATGAAATCACGCAAAAAGGAAATTCAGGAATTACATTTAACAGTAGTTTGACTTATGGTACAATGACCGATCAGGATGGTAACACGTATAAAACCATTCAAATTGGTACTCAAACATGGATGGCCGAAAATCTCAGAACCACAAAATACAATGATGGTTCGGCAATTCCAAATGTTACTAATATTGAATCGTGGCAAACATTAACCACGGGTGCTTATGCCAATATAAACAACACCGTTAAAGCAGATAGTATATTGTTATTTGGAAGATTATACAACTGGTATGCTATAAATACAGGCAAATTGGCTCCAACAGGGTGGCATGTTGCTACTTATGCCGAATGGAATACCTTAATCACTTATTTAGGAGGTGAGAATCTGGCAGGTGGTAAAATAAAAGAAGTTGGTACTACTCACTGGAAGTCTGATAATAAAGGTGCAACAAATGAAACCGGATTTACCGCTATACCTGCTGGTTATTGTTCTTACATTGCTTGGACTGGACAGAAAAACTTTGAAAGTATTGGAATGGGTGCGTATTTTTGGGAAAAAGGTAATGCTGCATCTCAGACATCAGGTTCTTTGTACCTTTTTTACAATACTGAAAAATTGATGAGAAGTACAACATATAAAACATCAGGCTTGTCGGTAAGATGTGTAAAAGACTAAAATACTTATTATTAAGAAATAAAAACGGCAGGAAATTATCTTGTCGTTTTTTTTATGTTGAAATTATTCTTGATTTTCTGACCATTATGATTGAACCTGCCATCATTGGAAGTACAAAATTAATCATCCAAATACACATTCCGGCGAGTGCAATACCGACTACGTTACCCGAATAGACACCAATAACGAAAACGGCATACGAACTGCGCACAGCTGCTTCGGAAAATGCAACTGAAGGAGTAAAAGTAACAAATAAATAGTTAGTTGGAATGGCAATAAGTGCTTGCCAAACTTCGAGTTGTATGTTGAAAAACCGTAGTAAAAAGAAAAATTGGGTGCAAAAAACAAAATACCTCATAAGAGAAATGAGTATAATTAATATCAAATCTATAGAATTATAAGTTGATAGGCACGAAACATAATCAGTGATTCTTGTTACAAATCTACTTTTAGAGAATTGCCTTCCTATGTTTGGTAAGGCAAAATAGAACATTCCAAAAATCACAAAAACCAATATCAACACAAGCAAAAAAATAGAACTACCAGATGTTGAGTTAGCATTTGTAATATTAAAATAAAAAATACAGGCAGGAATACCACACAATGTCATTATCAAATTTTGAGTCAGACTATTTACTAAACTCAACGTTACACCCGCTTTTCGATTTTCTGTATCTAAAAACATGATTCTTCCCAATAATTCGCCTACACGATTAGGAGTGAAAAAACCAGTGGAAATTCCAACCAATACTGATTTTATGGCAATTGAAAATTTAATTTTTTGAACTTTAGATGTCAATTTTTTCCATTTTATGGCTTCCAACAACCAATTGACCGGTAACAGAACAAATACAGCCAACAACCACCAAAATTGAGATAATGAAGTTTGCTTTATTTGGATAAATAATTCGTGGTATTGATCGAATGTGAGAAGTTTATAGGCTAAAAATGAATAAGCTGCTATAAATATCAGCACTTTCCAACTCTTTAGCAAAATTTCATACAAACTTCGGAAATTTGGAAATTGAAAACGGTATAGTTCCATTCAATTATCCTTTAAGGAGTTGGTTGTTTAAACGAAAATTTCTTTTGAGAGAAATAACTAAACATTGTAGTGAAAATTGTGATAATCATTTTGGAAGGCGTGGCGAAAAAATTAAAAAACTCTACTAGAATTTTTAATCCAAGATAATTGAGTAATAAATTAGCCAATACTACCAGCGAATAACGAAACAATTGAGTTGCACCCCGCAATTCGGAACTTGTAAATGTCACGTATTTCTGTAATAAAAACCCGGTAAAAAAAGTGATGGGGAAAGTCATGGCCAATGCTGCAATAGGCGAACTTAAAGTAACCATGCCCAAGTGTAACATTTCCTGACCTAAAATAAAATGATAGATAAAAAAGTATAATACCCAATCGAAGAACATATTAGCAACACCGGAAACGCCGTAACGAAAAAACTGCAAAGTCATTCGTTTACTAAAAGGGGGATAAAAAAAATCGATGGATATACTAATCCAATTGCCAATAGTTTCAAATATTTTTCTCATTCTGGTATTACATTCTGTTACTTTAACGGTTAAACTGACTGAAAAAGTATTTTTATCAAACATTTTTATTTACTTTTGTGGGCTCTTAAAAAGTAAATTTGTAAACTTTGCAAAGATACGATTTATGAGTTGACAATTGACAGTTGACAATTGACAAATTTCAAATTACTATTACTATTAACAAATAGAATTTCAATTCTTCTATTAATTTCTGATTTAGAACTAATTACACATGCCCGACGACCACCCGAAATATGGCACAAGTAAAAGCAAAAAAATACTTGGGACAACACTTCCTGAAGGATATGGAAGTTGCGCGTCGTATTGCCGAGAGTTTGACTCTCGACGGTCGCACATCTGTGCTTGAAATTGGCCCGGGAATGGGTGTTCTCACTCAGTTTTTACTTCAAAATCCACTTATTGACCTTACTGCTGTCGAACTCGATGGCGAATCGGTAGAATACTTACACCTTCATTACCCTGATTTACATGTTATCGAAGCAGACTTTTTGAAAATGGACTTAAAAGCCTATTTTCCAGATAAATTCTGCATTATCGGTAATTTCCCTTATAATATTTCAAGTCAGATTTTCTTTAAAATGCTTGAAAACAAGGATAGTATTCCCTGTTTGGCAGGAATGATTCAAAAAGAAGTAGCCGAACGCATTGCAGCACCAGCCGGAAGTAAAACGTATGGTATTCTCAGTGTGTTGATGCAAGCCTATTATAAAATTGAATATCTTTTCACGGTTCATGAACATGTTTTTGACCCTCCGCCCAAGGTCAAATCGGCTGTTATTCGCTTTACGCGTAATGAAGTTTCGCAAATTGAATGTAACGATGTGCTCTTCAAAACCGTGGTGAAAACAGCCTTCAATCAACGTCGCAAAACCTTGCGAAACTCACTCAAACCTTTGGTAGAATCAGGCCACCCAATGTACGCCGACCCGCTCTTTGACTTACGTCCCGAGCGACTGGATGTAGCAGCATTTATTGACCTTACCAACCGAGTTGAGATAGCGTTAAAAAATTGATTGTTTATAAATAATCAATATCGCTGATTTAAAATCATTATTATGTTTAACCTTTAGGGAACGAAATTCCCTGCGGTGGAGATATTAACCAGACTCGTGATGAGTTTAAACCTCCGCCGATAAACATCAGAAAGGAAACAGTACCATGTCAGAATTAAGAATTTTTTACCACGAAGATAATAAAATAAAAATCTCAAAAAGTCTGGATATCCTCAAAAAAGTTGATTTGAAAGAATTGATTTGGATTGATTTAAACGATGTAGCAGACGAAATTGAAGATAAATTGGAGGAATTTCTAAAGATCTACATTCAGGAAGATGAGGAAATTGAAGAAATCGAGATGAGCTCGCGCTACATGCAGACTGACGACAGTATTGTGGCCAACTCCAATTTTTTACAGGATAATTATACAGTTGAACCTGTGTCATTTATACTTAAAAATGGCATATTGGTGTCTGTTCGTAATGCAGAACTTAAGTCGTTTAACGAAACTGTCAAGAAAATTTATGCCAATACCCGAAATTTCTTAACTGGCTATCATGTATTGGTAACTTTATTAGAAACACGCGTGGAATATGACGCCGATATGATAGAAGATGCCACCGACCAAATTACAAGTTTAAGTAAAACGCTGAATACCGAAGACGATTTAGATCAGGATATTTTGATACGTATCAAGGACTTACAAGAAAAGGTGATGATTATTCGTCAGAATATTATGGATAAACAACGGGTGGTTTCCAACATGCTCAAATGCGATTTTTTCCCATCGGAACTTCTCCCACGCCTCTCCATGATTATAAAAGATATCAATTCATTGTTTGAATATACCCGTTTTGGTTTCGACCGTTTGGATTACCTCCAGGATACTTTCCTCGGTTTGGTAAACCTGCAACAAAACAAAATTATTAAAATATTTACAGTAGTTTCTGTGATTTTCATGCCGCCAACGCTTATTGCAAGTATTTATGGTATGAATTTTAAGCATTTACCAGAACTTGATTGGAAGTTCGGATATCCAATCTCCATACTTATGATGGTTGGTTTTTCGGGAGTGGTAATGCTTTATTTTAGACGAAAAAAATGGTTGTAAATCAAAATGCTTTTATAAAAAAACCGATTGGAGATATTCAA
>JBMOHG010000250.1:0-4938 GCA_049317965.1 Paludibacter sp. | reverse complement strand
GCTACAGAAATTCCACCTCCCAGATGGGCAATAACCAAATTCAGTTTTTCATAAACCGTGTTGTTGTCAGCAGCATATTTTCGTCCTATTGCTTTGTGATTGAGCGCATGAAACATCGATCGACGTGGAATTTGTGGTAATCCACTGATACGTGCCACATCCTGATATTCGTCCACCACCACCGGATCGGCTATAAATGCCTTGCAATTTGGAATTGAATTCGCAATTTCGCGTGCAATAACTCCACCCAAATTGCTTGCATGTTCAGATTTATGTGAAGATTTCAAATCTGAAATATAACTATCATTCACCTCATAAACTCCTGATTGTAATGGACGTACCAATCCACCACGACCAACCACCGCTGAAAAATCAGATAAATTGATTCCTTCTTTTTTTAGTTGCTCCAACATTAAATTTTTACGAAATTGAGTTTGGTCAAATAAAGAATGAAATAGTTTTAAATCTTCAGTTTCATGGCGAATGTTATGAAGACAAATAAGTTTCTCATCTTCATAAACAGCAAATTTTGTTGATGTTGAACCAGGATTTACAGATAATATTTTGTACATTAGACTATAGATTTGAATTGATTAACTGGTTACAAAGATAGCAGTAAGGATTGAATTAACAATAAAATAAAACAAATAAACTGCATATTATTGAATAAAAATACGAAATACAACATAATAATTAAATAACAATGACCGGCTCGTAATATAATATTTGCTGTAATAATGATTTTTTCTCTTAAATCTTTGTGTGATAAAGAATTATTTTGTACTTTTGCACCCGAAATAGGATATAGAGGAGGGGACAACAGTCCCCTCGTTTGTTAAAATACCATACCGTATGATTTCTAAAGAAGCTGTATTTCAAATAGTTGAAAATTTCATTACTGATAAAAATTATTATCTGGTAGATGTAAATGTAACTCCCGACAATCGAATTTCGGTAGAGATTGATTCTTTTGATGGGGTTACAATTGAGTTTTGCATGGAAGTAAATCGTCATATTGAATCGGAATTAGACCGGGAAATTGAAGATTATGAATTGGAAGTGAGCTCGGCAGGACTAACCGAACCATTTAAAGTGCTGAAACAATACGAGAAAAACATTGGTAATGAAGTTGAAGTATTGACCAAAGCCGGAAAAAAAATTACCGGGGTGTTGGTTGACGTACAAGAAGCAAATTTTGTATTAGAAATTGAAAAAACAGAAAAACCCGAAGGTTCAAAACGAAAAGTAACTGTAATCGAGAATCTTACTTTCGCCTACGAAGAAATAAAAACCACAAAATATATTATTAGATTCAAATAAGCCATGAGCAAAAAAGAAACTATTAGCTTAATTGATACTTTTTCGGAGTTCAAAGAGCTAAAAAACATCGATAGAAGTACTTTGATTAGTGTTATGGAAGAGTCATTCCGTAATGTTATATCAAAAATGTTTGGAACCGACGAAAATTACGATGTGATTATCAACCCTGACAAAGGTGACTTCGAGATTTATCGTAACCGTACTGTAGTAGCAGATGAAGATTTGGTAGATACAAACTTACAAATGTCACTCACCGATGCAAAGAAAATTGATGAAGATTACGAAATTGACGAGGATGTAACTGAATTAGTGGACTTTCTTGGTTTTGGACGTCGGGCTATCCTGACTTTACGTCAAACGCTTTCGTCAAAAATTCTTGAATTACAAAAAGACAATGTATTTAGCAAATACAGCGAAAAAGTTGGTCAGATTGTAAGTGCTGAGTTATATCAGATTTGGAAAAAAGAAATGTTGCTGATTGACGATGAAGGAAACGAACTTTATTTGCCAAAAACAGAACAGATTCCTACCGACTTTTATCGTAAAGGTGATACTGTACGCGCTGTAGTGGCAATGGTTGAAAACAAAAACAACAATCCTAAAATTATACTTTCACGTATTTCACCTGTGTTTTTGGAACGGTTATTCGAACTGGAAGTACCTGAAATAAATGAAGGTTTGATTCTTATTAAGAAAATTGCCCGTATGCCAGGCGAACGTGCAAAAGTGGCTGTCGAATCTTATGACGACCGTATCGATCCTGTGGGTGCATGTGTGGGCGTAAAAGGTGCTCGTATTCACGGTATTGTACGTGAGTTGCGCAACGAAAATATTGACGTAATCAATTATACCAATAACATTAGCTTGTTTATTTCGCGTGCATTGAGTCCTGCAAAAATTTCGTCTATTCGCTTGAACGAAGTAGAGAAAAAAGCAGAAATTTATCTTAAACCCGAAGAAGTTTCGCAAGCCATAGGAAAAGGTGGAATGAATATTAAGTTGGCCGGTATGCTTACAGGTTATACACTTGATGTTTTCCGCGATTTGGATGAAGAAACTGATACTGAAGATATTTACTTAGACGAGTTTAGCGATGAAATAGATCAATGGATTATTGATTCGTTGAAATCTATTGGTTGCGATACTGCAAAAAGTGTATTGGCTATTTCACGCCAGGATTTGATTCGTCGTACCGATCTTGAAGAAGAAACAATTGACGATGTATTGGCAATTCTAAATGCCGAATTTGCTGAAGAAGAATAATTTGTTTCACGTTTAATGTTTCGTGTTCAACGTTTCACGTTCGACGTTGAAAGAAATTTTGATTCTAAACACGAAACGCAAATCACGAATCGCAAAACACGGAACGAAATAATTTTAAAAATATATGTCCATAAGATTAAGTAAAGCCTGCAAAGAATTGAATGTCGGAATGTCCACCGCAGTAGAGTTTTTTGCAAAAAAAGGTCATAAAATTGTAGTCGACCCCAATTTAAAGTTGTCGGATGACTTGCATCTTTTATTGGCGAAAGAATTTAACAAAGACATGGCTCTGAAAATTGAATCTGAGCGATTAAGTCAAGAGCGTCACTTAAAAGACAAAGCTGAAACAGTTGCGTTGGAAGGCTATAGTCATCCAAAACCTATAGAAAAAACTCCGGAAACTATTCATGTTACGATTTCGGAGGATTTATTGCCACATTTCAAATCTGTTGGACATATAGATTTGAATGCCAAAGATAAACATGCTGAAGTTGCTCCTAAGGAAAAACCTCAAATTCCTGCAGTTGAAAAAACAGTAGTTGAAAAACCTGCTGAAGTAAAACCAATTGAAGTTGAAAAGCCAAAACCGGTTGTTGAGAAAATTGTTGAACAGAAAGTAGTTGAAGAGAAAAAGCCGGTTCAACCCGAGGTACGGAAAGAAGTTGTAGAAACACCAAAACCGGAACCAGTAAAAGAAACGGTGAAAGTAGTTCCACAACCAGAAGCAAAAACTATAGTTTTAGAGCCGAAAGTTGAAAAACCTGTTGAAAAAGTAGTAAGCGAAGAGCCGAAACCTGTTTCTGAAATAAAAGTAGATGCTGTACAACCTACACATAAAAAAGAATTCAAAGTTCAGGAGGAAACTGAAAAAGCTGAAGTAATCGGAAATGTTGAAACAGAGCATAATGATCACGAAGAAGACGAAGTATTCTCACTGTCAAGACCAACACTTGACAAAGCTCCTGTGGTAATTGGAACTATAGATTTAAATTTATTGAATCAAAGCACACGTCCAAAACCAAAATCGAAAGAACAAAAACGCAGAGAAAGAGAAGATAAAACCAAAATTGTTCTTGAACCCAAAAAAGTTGTCGACGGTGACAAAAAGTTTGTACGTCCGGTACTCAATACAGCAACTGTAGGAACTGGCGGACAACCAAAGAAAAAACGTGAACGTTTTTCAAACCAGAGAGTTGACATAAATAAAGTTCCACAACCCAATGGACCAACCCAAGGTTTTGCACATCCTAAAAAAGTAACACCCGGAACAACTGGTGGTGGTGCCGCAGCTAATGCAGCAGGAGCAAAACCAAATAAAAATGCGGTAAAAAGACCTATCAAAACGGTTGTAAATGAAATTGATGTTCAAAAACAAATCAAGGAAACCTTAGCGCGCCTATCGGGAGCTAATAAAAAAGGAAAAGGTTCGAAATATCGTCGTGATAAAAGAGACAGCAATACTTCTCGCCAACAAGAGCAGGCACAACGCGAACGCGAAGGCGAAAGCGTATTGAAACTTACTGAATTTGTAACTGCAAGTGAATTGGCAGTAATGATGGATGTTACAGTTAATCAGGTTATTGCAACTTGTATGAATATTGGTTTGATGGTATCCATCAATCAACGTCTGGATGCGGAAACTATTAATATTGTAGCTGAAGAATTTGGTTTTACAACAGAATATGTGAGTGCCGATGTAATTGAAGCCATTGGTGAAGATGAAGTTGACACAGAAGAAGATTTAATGCCACGTGCACCGATTGTAACCGTTATGGGTCACGTCGATCATGGTAAAACATCTTTGCTCGATTATATTCGTAAAGCAAATGTAATTGCTGGTGAAGCCGGTGGTATTACACAACATATTGGTGCATACAATGTTATGCTCGAAAGTGGCGAACACATTACCTTCCTGGATACACCGGGTCACGAAGCTTTTACGGCCATGCGTGCTCGTGGAGCAAAAGTTACCGATATTGCCATTATTATGGTGGCTGCCGATGATAACGTGATGCCTCAAACAATAGAAGCTATCAATCACGCTGCTGCTGCAAATGTTCCTATGGTATTTGCTATCAATAAAATAGACAAGCCCGGAGCAAATGCTGAAAAAATTAAGGAAACTTTGGCCCAAATGAATTATTTGGTCGAAGATTGGGGTGGAAAATATCAGTCGCATGATATTTCGGCAAAACAGGGTATTGGTGTGGCAGAATTACTCGAAAAAGTATTGCTCGAAGCCGAATTACTTGATTTGAAAGCCAACCCAAATAAACGTGCCGTAGGTTCAGTAATTGAGTCAACTCTCGACAAAGGACGTGGATTTGTTTCTACAATTTTAGTACAAAACGGAAC
>JBMOHG010000249.1:0-4952 GCA_049317965.1 Paludibacter sp. | reverse complement strand
GGTTTATACCAATCGTGACTATGAAAGCTATGCGATAAAACGAGACAAAGAGATTGAAACATTTATTCAAGGTAAAGGAATCGAATTCATTAGCTATAAAGATCAGGTGATTTTTGAGGCCGATGAAGTATTGAAATCGAATGGTGAGCCTTATACAATTTTTACACCGTATTCAAAAGTCTGGAAGCAAAAACTAACAGAAAAAAATTATGAAATAAACTCTTCTGAGAAATTATTTTCGCAATTTGTGAAGATAGAAAAATTGCCTTTTCCCAGCCTCGTAGATATTGGTTTTGAGGAAACTGATATTCGGTTTATATTACCTGTAATTGACGAAACAATTATTTCAAATTACGAGGAAACGAGAAATATACCTTCTGTCGAAGGAACTACACGCTTAAGTATTCATTTGCGATTTGGGACGATAAGTATACGTGAAATTGTAGCGATGGCTTTGAAATTGAATGAACAATGGTTGAATGAATTGATTTGGCGCGAATTTTTTATGAGTATTTTGGTCAATTTTCCGTATGTTGAAAAAGGCGCGTTCCGAAAGAAATATGAAGGTATTAACTGGCGTAACAACGAAAATGAATTTTTGTGCTGGTGCAAAGGAAAAACCGGTTACCCGATTGTGGATGCGGGAATGCGGCAGTTGAACGAAACTGGCTGGATGCACAATCGGGTGCGCATGGTTGTGGCTAGCTTTCTGACCAAACATTTACTAATCGATTGGCGTTGGGGTGAAGCATACTTTGCAAATAAACTTATTGACTATGAGCTGTCTGCCAACAATGGAAATTGGCAATGGGCAGCTGGATGTGGTTGTGATGCAGCACCTTATTTTCGCGTTTTCAACCCAACTGAACAAACTAAACGCTTCGACCCCGAACTTAAATATATCCGAAAATGGGTGAAAGATTTCGATTCTTTGGATTATCCACAACCAATTGTTGAACACAGTTTTGCCAGAAATCGAGCTTTGGAAGTTTACAAAAAGGGGATTAATTAAATTCGTATTTCATTACTTACCAGCCCCATTTCGCTTTCAGATAAATATTCCGTCCGGGTTCTTGATACATTACACCACCATTTCGGGTAGAGGTTAGGTGATTATAATACGCAGTATTCAATAAATTATTTGCACCGGCAAATATTTGCAAATAACTTCTTTTCAATTTTATTTGTGCCGACTGAACATCTAAGTTGAAAATGATATGACTATTTGTTGAATTTTCACCAGTGGCAACCTGGACTTGACGAGCCGCCCATAAAGTTGAAAATGATGCGCCTATACCACTATCGAATCGATAATTGATTGATGAAAAACCATGTAAGGGTGGTATTTGTGGTAAAAAAACATTTGCATCTACGTCTTTGGCATGGGTGTACGATGCATTAGCAACAATATTCAGATTATTGGTTATCAACCAATTAATTTCAGTTTCAAAACCCAATAATAAAGCTTTACTTACATTGGAATTTATAAATGCATTTACCGAAGTGTTTATTCCGTTATTATTCAGATAAGTGTAATCACCCATTTTTTCGGTTATTAAGTTCTCCAAATAGTTGGCAAAAACGTCAAACTTCAAATTAAAATTATGAGATGAAAGTGTATAATTCAAATTTGTGAATGTTCCAAGTTCAGGTTTTAAATCGGGATTCCCAATGTGTAAGGGGACTGTTTCTGTTGTACCTAAATCGATATACTTAAAACGTTCTTCGATTGATGGTACGCGATATGAGTTTGAAACAGAAAGTGCCAGATGCTGTTTTTTTGATAGGTTATAAACCAAATCGAGGTGGGCGGAATATGAAAAATCATTTTTAGAATCGGACAAGAATAATGTATTTCGTTCCAAATTTTTAACGTAAGTTCTAACACCTTTATTTACTGAATACTGAAAAACCGGATTAAAGGCCGAATCGTTTGAAGTTTTGATATAATCGAGACGCAAACCGGCATTCAAAGTCAAATATCGAGGATTAATTTTCCACGAATAATGAGCAAAAGCACCTATATCAAACATTTTTGCATTCGGGGTCGGTTGTTCGCCCCAAGCAGTATAAGTGGTGTCGGATGTAGTTTTAAGTTTCAATCTTGAAGTTTCAGCAATCCTTTCCCAACCTTCGGCACCTAAAACCAAACTTTGATAGTCGGAAAATTGCCAATCGCTAATTATTTTAGCACCATAAGTTCTGTTCAAACTTCGGGGTAATTTGGTAACCGTAGAATTTACTATTTCAACATCTCTACTCATATTCTGAGTATAAGCTTTAAGTCTTAGCTGACGTAAATTAGGATTAATATCCGAAATAATATACTCACCACTTAACTGATTGCGTTCTACGCCCAAATATCGAACAGAGGCAGAGGCCGGAAAAGCATTTCCACCGGGCAAACCAACATCCCATGCGCCAACATGCTGATAATTAACCAATAATTCTTCATTTGGCGAATACATTATTCCACCTTTCAAACCCCACGATGCATCATTGAACTGACTATTTAGCAACACAGTTTCCGGCGTTTTCGTATTTTGTGCCGTACGATAACTTCCATTCAATGCCAAATACCATTGGCGGGTTGTAATTTGGACATTGGCAGTATTTGCCCAAAGTTGATTAACGGTATTAAATTCTGTACTAATTTTTCCTTTCGATTGAAAATTTGACGAATAAGTTGGACGCTCCGATACAAAATTAATTACTCCACCCATAGCTCCGGTACCGTATAAAACAGAACTTGCACCTTTTATTACCTCTATTTTGGCTAAACTATTCAAATTTACAGTCGACAATGAACCTGCAATATCAGTAGCGGTTTGAATTCTATCACCATCGACCAAAAGCAATAGCCGCTGCTCCGAAAGTCCGCGAACATTTACCGAGGTAGCCCATACACCATCACGCGACAAAGATATACCAGTTCCACGCTGTAATACTTCGGCAGGTGTCTGAAATACTGATGATTGCAAAGCAGTTGAATCAACAACAACCATTGGAAGTGCTAATGTTTTTGGTAAATCACCAAATATAACAATTTCCCGAATCTCTTTATTCTTTATACTATCAGCAAATGGTTTAGTGCTCTGAGAATAAGCTGAAATTGTTAGTGTGAGAAAAAATACAAGTATATTTTTGGACATAAGAGTGGGTGTAATTTCCAGAAATAAAAAAAATGAAAATTTGACAATAATTGGAAAATTAATACCGGTTTGAGGTTTTGATTATTGTTGGCTGGGTATGAAATTTTGCTGTCAGCTCCAAAACGCCATAATATCTCCTTGTAAAATGACTATAAACATAACTTCCCATAAAATAAAATAAAACGGAACTAACGAAACCAATTAAAACATCAATTACATAATGAGCTTGAATATATACAGTTGCAAGAACTAAAGCTATATAAATTGGCAATAGAAGTGCAAAATATATATATCGTTTATTTTTAAAAATCAGAATCATAATCAAACTTGAAATACCTACATGCGAACTTGGAAATGCCGCTGTTGGTCGTTCACCAACCTGTTGCGTTCCTTTAACCATTTCACAGAAAAGTCCAGAACAATCGTTAGGAGATGAAAGCATTGGATGTAAATTAAAATAACTCCCAATTTGCGGAAATATACCAGCCTGAACATTTTCACCTCCAATAGCCTGAAAATAAAATTGCGGTCCTGCAGTAGGAAATAATATAAAAATTAAATAATAAGCAAAGAAAGATACCAGCACAGTGAAGAAAAAATACTCAAAATACTTTCTGTCTTTAAAAAAGAAATACAGACTTGTTCCTATAATTAACGGATAATAAGCAAGATAGCCCATATATAGCAATTCGCTGACCCATTGCTGAGAATAGTTTTGGTGAAATAAAAACGCGGGTTGCATTCCAAGTATACTTTGTTCAAAGCCAGCTAAAATATAATCTCGATTAAACATCATTCTGTTAATATCGAATGTTTCGGGATACCAATAGGCCAATAAACCGCCCAGAAAAGCATATCTTATCAAACTTATAATCCACCAGTTCAGTTTCGAATTTAAATATGCCAAAATAAAAATGACAGCCACAATCATCAATCTATTTAATATTAATTGATTGATGTTTGTTACATTTGGTAATAATATAATTATCAGAGCTGTAATTAGTATGTAAATGACAGTAATTTTTTCTACTGCAAAAAAACGCAAATTTTGTTTTAAGTGCATTATTAGTTAATTGGTAATTTGATTAAACTGTTTATTGTGGATTGTTTTCTGTTATAATAAGCAGAAAAAATCGAAAAGAATTTTCAAAATTACTGTACACTTTTCCATGTTAATAAATTACAATAATTTGGACGACAAAGGTACTGCTTTTTCTTTAACTAACAATTAAAATTTTAATTTTTAATGCAACAACTTTTTAATTGTTATTTACCTTATTATCTACAACTTACATCTATTTCAAATTAAAATAAACAATAATAAAATTGATTATAAGAAAAATCCAGTTTAAATTATAAATTTGATTATCTTCACAACGATACCTTAAATTTGTTGCTTAAAAAACAGTTTTATTCGAAATACTACAAATTAAGAATTAAAATCAAAATAATTATATTAATTTTGAAAGAAAAAGAATATATATATAATTGATTAGTTGAACATTATGATTCATTTTGAAATTTTGAAATTATAGCTTATCTTTGTACTTTAATAACGATAGAATTTAGAATGATAAAGAGGATTATTTTATTTATAATTATTTTGTTCCAATATATATCACTGTTTGCTTGTACCAATCTTCTGGTTGGAAAAGCAGTGACTATTGATGGTTCCACTTTAATTACATATTCGGCCGACTCATATTTCTTATTTGGTGCACTATATCACTATCCTGCAGCGACCTATCCATCGGGCACAATGCTCGATATTCACGAATGGGATACCGGAAAATACTTAGG
>JBMOHG010000248.1:0-5012 GCA_049317965.1 Paludibacter sp. | reverse complement strand
TGAAGTTGAATTTATAAGATCGATGTTTAGCGAATTAGCAATACAACACATGTCCAAAAAATGCGTCAGATTGAAAATTGAATACCCTAAAGCGGTAGTTCTGGCTAATTCGAAGGGTTGCGAACCATCCGGTTCAACCTGTTTGAAAATCCTGCGCTCAGGAAATTCATTTATAAACCGTTTTGCAATTTCGTCTTTTCCCACAAAAAGTGCATATCTTGTTACCTGAACATCATAAGCTGTTCCATGATTGTTTTTTGCATTGAATTCTTGCTGAGCAATATCAGATGTTAACATCCAATCTAGATATGCCGAAAACCAATCGTTCAATGCCTGTCTGTCTTTTTTTAGGAATTCATCTGAATTCTTCAAAAGTTCTATTCCGTCAAGCATTTCGATAAATGAATAGGTATCAATAAGGCCTTCGCCACGTCCTTTTCCGTTATTATGTCCGGGAATTGTTTGTCCGAAATTCATATTCGGGTTCATCTTCGTTTTCTTGTTTATAAACCAAATTCGGAGATTCTGAACTGCTTTTTCGGCGTATTTTTCATCATTTGTGAAATAGTATGCCAATGATAAAGTGGTAACACTTTTTGACATAGTGCTTAACGGACTTCGGTCTAAATTGTCGATTTCCCTGTTTACAACACCATCTTTGCGGATGTATGGCAAACCGTCTGCCTTTTTGGGGTCAGGCCACCAATATCTTCCCGAACTCCAATAATCATGTTTATCGCCACTTGGAGGTGTCAATTCTTTGTCCATGACACTCATAATGGTTTTATTCAGGTTTTTATCTGCTTCTCTGATAATTAATTTTATTGCGTCAGATGAATTTATTTTAGCCTTTTCCATTGATGTCATATTCCATACTCGCGGTTGCGAATATATAGAAGTACTGATAAAAAGTGCAATGAAAAATAGGGAAATTGCTTTTTTCATAAAAATAATAATCTGTTTCTTTTAATATTTAGTGGTTCTTACACCTTTGGTCAATAGTGGATATTTATCTGTTCTGAAAGGAGTTGCAGGCAAATCGGCACTATTCATTAGATTGGCTTCTGTCCAGTTATCCCATCCATATCTTAACGCAACAGGTATTTCAATTCCTTCGTACGAAACGATGACTTTATTATTTTTAATTTCGGCCTTTGCGGGAACAAATACTTTGTCTTTTCCACAAATTGAAAAACCTTTCAATTCGCCATCGACTTTCAAACCTTTGTAATCAAAATTGAAAGTTAAAATTACTCTGTCTTTTTTAAATTCAGCTACTTTACATACTGGTCCCGAATATGGAATGTCGATATCGTATTCTGTATTTAATGCAATAGCTGCCAACCGTTTTCCGACTGGTTCTTTTTGAGTTGGATGGATACTTTTCTTCTCACCAACATCAATACTTACAGCCATGCCGGTGTTTTTTACTTTTTGCCATGTGAGTAATTGTGCTTCGCGAAGCTCTGCCCAGATAGGTTTTTCGCCATAACCGGTATTATCGTAATTGGCTAATTGGACAAATAGAAATGGCATAGTTGGGTTTTTAAAGTCACTGCGCCATTGTTCAATAACTGCCGGAAACAAAGTCTGATATTGTTCGGCTCGTGATGCATTGTGTTCGCCCTGATACCAGATTGCACCTTTAACCGAATATGGAATAACACGTTTCAACATTGTATTATACAAACCATAAGGACGATTGTAATTTTGTTCGCCCATTGGCTCTTTTGGTGCTTTCAGAGTGGTGCTGCCGGCTTTAACCGAATCGCGATATTGATTCATATCACTTTCGTATTTTGCCATTAACTCCAAATACTTATCTTTTCCCAATTTTGAAAAATAGTTTTCGTAATTTTCAACAATTGGTGCCAATTCGGGCCTTTTTAGTAATGATTCGCGACTCATCCATGTTTCGGCGCCGGAACCACCTTTATAACAGCAAATTATACCAATCGGTACCTTGAGTTTTTCTTGTAATTCTTTTGCAAAAAAATAGGCAACTCCCGACATTTGTGATACATTTTCAGTTGTGGCAGTTCGCCAGTTCATATCGCCACGGTTTTTGTCGCCTTCGTAAGCCAGATAAGGCACCATCACGAATCGTATATTTGTATTTTTTGCATTTGCAATTGCCTCTTTACCACCGGTCGATTTTTCTAATGTCCAGCCCATATTCGATTGTCCGCCGGCAATCCACACTTCACCAAAGTAGATTTCCTGAAGCTTAATAGTGTCTAGCAAACTGGTAACTTTCATTTCAAAAGGACCACCGGCTTTCATTTTCGATAATTTTAACTGCCAAAAACCCTTCATATCACTTTTTGTATCGAAGTGTTTACCCAGTATTTCGATACGAATATATTCATCAGGCAGGGATTTTCCCCAAACTGAAACATTCGAATTGCATTGTAAAACTGCACCTTCGTTGAATATTTCTGCAAGTTTAAGATCTTGAGATGTAGCGTAAGAACTTGTAAGTATGTATAGAAAAACGATTAAAAATCTAGCTGTAATTTTCATTTTATTTCCCAATTATTATTTGATAATTATCTTAAATATTGATTCCGTTTGATTGTTTTTTACCTTTAGAATATACATTCCTTTTTGAGTTAATTCAAATGTTCTTTTATTTGTTTGAAGAATTAATTCTCCTAAACTGTTATAAACTTTTGTGTTAATATCCGTTTGAGTTTGGATGTTTATATGATTCCCCTCAATGTTTAAATAGATATTCCTTTTAATCAAATTATCGGTTGGCGTTGCAGTTGATTGTAGATTAATCACTTCTGAAAGAAAAGCGTTCACCTCATTTGTCATCTGTGTATTATAAGTATCAGTAAATCCTCCATGACCACCACCAGGTACTGTTGTAAATTTGTTTTTAACGCCAGCCGACTGTAAAGCGGCCTGTAATATAACTGATTGACTATACGGAATAGTTGGGTCAGCATCTCCATGAATTATATAGGTAGGAGGTGTGTTGGCATCAATTAAATCAACTGGTGATAAGGAATTGACAAATTGAGTATCATTAGCACGCGGCCCTAACCATGCAACCATTCCTGAATAAACAGGCGCAAAAGTACTTAACTGTGCTGCACCATATTTGTCAATTACTGCCATAACTTTTATAGTACCAGAATATTGAGGACAATCATTATCATAAATTCTGTTGTTTTGTAAATATCCTGCAGTCAAAGCCAAATGTCCTCCAGCCGAACCTCCTTGAAAAATTATTTTATTTACATCGATATTCAATTCATTAGCATGATTTAAAATGTATTGCATTGCACCCCGAACATCTTCAACTGCTGCTGGAGCCAATACCTCATTTCTCATTCTATATTCCACATTAGCAACAGCAAATCCGCGGTCGAAGTAAGTTGAAAATCCTCCTTGTTCTTCTTTAAACCCACTTACCCAACCGCCACCATGCATGTTAATAACAACTGGTACACGTGATGCAGCGTTTGTAGGATAATAAATATCCATTCGGGTATTCGTACTATTTACATTTTTGTAAACCACATCAATTAATCCATTGTAGTTGGCCGGATAAGCTACTGTTTTAATAGTTTGAAAATTCAATGATATTGCTTTTGATAGATTTGTAGCATTTCCAATTTCGGCAAATGTTCCGGCCGAAACTGTCAAACTGTAATTTTTATTTGAAGAAGTTGTGCTGCCGAGTTCTACCGGAATTGAAACCTTATTTTCGACAATACTACAGGTGTTTAAAGGAATTGAAACTCCATTAAGTACAATATTTCCACTTTTTGCTTCGATATTTTTATTGAAAGTGAGTGTAATGACTTTCTTTAAATTTGAAAAACATACTTCGCCTTCAGTAGGAGATGAACTTTTTAAAGTTAAATCGATAGTTTCCTGTAAAGTTCGGGTAACGATTTTATAAACATACAAACCACTTCCGGTATTGTTGGCAATACGCAGTTTGGTTTCAGCGTTTCGTGCCAATGGAATTATATAAACACTATCCGGCGATTTTATAGTAGTGTATGTGCCAATAGTTTGCCATGCGTTACTTACCCATTCTTCCAGTCGAAAACTCATTGCTGTTGTTCCTGTGGCAGCATGAATTTCAACTTCTCCTACAGTTGTAAGGGTTGGAAATTCAATTGCTCCCGATTGAGTATTTCTGTCCACTGCAATCCTATTTGTGTGTGATTCACCAGTTGTACAAGTCATTGAACCTGTGTATAAGAAGGCTTTCACAAAATTAAATCCGTTTACAGTTGATGAAGGATAATTACCGGTTGTGAAAGCGGATGTTACCACCGTTCCCCATGTTCCATCTGCAAGGTTTGTGTTGATTTTGGCAATTGAAGTAGGTGGGACAACAGGAATAGAGGTTGAGAATTTAGATAATTCAATATCATCCACCACAAACCAACCGGCATTTACCAAAAGCGGATCGGTTGAAACAGTTGCGTAAAATATAATTTTAAATGTAGATAATGAATCTTTAATAGGAATTGAAATTTTCGAAAATCCAGGTGTGGCAGTTTTGTATGGAAAATTAAAAGCATTGTATGTTCCAATCAAAGTAGTATCGGAACCAATAATTTTCCCAACAAAAAGTGTCATGTAAGTAGCATTTGCATTTTTCGAAACATAAAACGATAAAGTGTCCGCACCGGTTACTTGCGGGCTGATAAGATTTTTATTGTAACGTCCGGAGCCGGCCGGATCAAACTTAGCAGCATTTGCAGCCGAAAATGTTAGACCTGTATGATTAATTGAACTTGTAGCACTACATTGACGAATCCAACCAGCAGGGGAAGTGCTTGCAAAACCTTCCTGAAAATGATATTCAGTACTGGCATTTAAAGATGATGAAATTAACGTCAGAGATATTATAAGAAATAATACTTTTTTCATGATTTTATTTATTGGTTGACCAATTCTTATTTGGTAAACCAAAGATAATATCAAAGTTCAGAATATAAAAATATAATGTGTTTTATTTTATTAATTGTGTTGTAGAACAT
>JBMOHG010000247.1:0-5030 GCA_049317965.1 Paludibacter sp. | reverse complement strand
AGGCTTCGCTGTTTCCTCTTACGCTCATCAGAATCTGATCAAATCTTGCATTGTAAGTAATCGAGTTCATATGATTCCAAAATGCTGGTAATTGTCTGCCGTCACCGTCACAGTCAATTAATTCCGGATGATTTGCCACATCACCAAAATTCTGTTTTGTTGAATCAAAATCCTGAATTAAATGGTCCCAAACATGCCATTCCCAGACAATGTTTCCACCTACAGGATAAATCGGCTGAACTTCTATAACGTAATCAGGAAGCATATATCCCCTCGAAATAATTTCAGGATTTAGTTTTGCAGGATTAAAACCCGCTGCATATATCTGAGCCAATGTTTTTTTCTCAACAGCGAGCATAATAATATTTCCGTTTGGCAGACGTTTAATATCATGATGTGAAATATAATTAGTAGTTGAATATGTAAATTGCCATATCAGGGTATCGCCCCAAGTATATTCTTCAACTCTTCCTCCTTCACCACCACCTGTACCAAGTTGTCCCTGAATCATACAAGCTCTTAGTAAATGACCGTTCGGAGTAATATAAACCGATTGACCCGGAGCATACTGACTGTTCGACCATTTATGAATCAGTCTGCCCTGATTATTTATTAAATATGTTGATGTATAGTGTTTTGGAGCAAACAAAGTATATCCTTTGTATGTATTAGCAGAATCATTTATAATAACCCCTACGGTTCTGGTCTGGGCTTTTAACCCTTCAAATGATATAACCAGGATTACTATAAAGAGCAAATTAAAAATTTTATTCTTTAACATAATTTCTTATTTTTGATTGTTCAAAAGTTTATTTAATTAACAGCATTTTTTTAGTCTCAGTAAAACCATCTGAATACAACCTGTAAAAATAAATCCCACTTGGTAATAAAGATCCATCCCATTTTACATTATATGTACCACTGATTTGTTTTTGATTAACAAGGGTTTCAATCTCCTTTCCAAGAATGTCGTAAATTACAAACCTTACAAAACTGTTTCTTGGAAGATTGTATCTTATGGTTGTTAAAGGATTGAAGGGATTCGGATAATTCTGAAATAATTCAAAAGAGTCTGAGATATTATTTCCTTCGCGTTGAATACCAGTATGGTAAAGTTCAATAAATGCTCCCGGAGTTAAATCCTTTCCAATGAATGCTTCGTATGTTGGTGAATACCGATGCACTTTAAAAACTAAATTAGCATAAGTCCAAGCCCCATTCGGATCTATAGGAATGCTATCATCAAAATATAATGGTCCAGTATTAATCACGGGATTAACATATTTCCAAATCATTTGACCCGAGGAAGTCACTTCAAACATAGTCCCATTAACCCCGCCTGTAATAAGAGTATTTCCGTTTGGAAGTCGCTGGACACCAGAAATACTCGGACTGTAAAAAGAATTCGGTGGTGTTGCAGTATAACTCCATACAAAACTTGAAGGACCAAATGCAGTCCCCGGGGCACGGTAATAGAATCCTAAACTATCTATGGGCGGAGCAAATTGATCTGCTGATGAGTAATTCCGACCTAGTCCATTATTAAATGCAGTCATATTTCCGGCACCCGGACATGTCGAATCGATCCACTCTGCATCGTGCTGTTGAAAAAGCTTTTGGTTTGCAGCAGTTCCAAGTTTATAGCAAACAGGATTTCCCCATCTGTAGAGAAGGTCTCCTCCTTTTCCATATCTACCCCCTGAATGGCCGGATGCCTCTGCAGTTGTTGTTGAATGGTCAATTACCCAAATTTCACTATTACTTCTACAACTAACGATAATTTGGTCGTACTTTGCATTATAATTGATGGAATTCATATGATTCCAAAGTGTTTTCGACTTTGTTTGTCCATCTCCGTCACAATCAACCAGTTCAGGATGATTTGCCACTATTCCGAAATTCAGTTTTGTAGAATCAAAATCCTGGATCAAATGGTCCCAAACGTGCCATTCCCAGACGATAGTTCCTCCGCTAGGGTATGTAGGCTGAACTTCGATTATATAGTCAGGCAGCATATACCCGTTTGTAAACACTTCGGTCTGAAATTTACTGGAGTCAAATCCCGAGGCTAACAACTGGCTTATAGTTTTCTTCTCGCAGGCAATCATAAGTATGTTACCATTCGGAAGATATTTAACGTCATGGTGGGTTATATAATTCTGTGTATTATAAGTATATTGCCAGATTAATGAGTCACTCCACGAAAACATTTCTACTCTTCCACCTTCACCACCGACTACATAACCCTGAATTTTACAGGTTCGCAGAAGATTTCCATTAGGCAAGAGATAAACAGCATTACCAGGAGAGTAAGCACTGTTTGACCATTTATGGACAATCCTACCCTGATTATTTATTAAATATGTGGATGTATATTTATTGGGCGCCAGAAGAGTGTACCCTTTATATGTTAGTGAAGTATCATTTTGAAACAATCCTACTGTCCTTGTCTGTGCCCATATTTCAAAGGTCATAAATATTGAAATACTGAGATAAACAAAGGCTATCAAAAATTTCTTTAACATAATTTTTCCCTCCATTTATTAGATTAAGAAAATTTATTTACCTTATTAATATCATTTTTTTAGTGCTTACCATATTATCAGTAATCATCTTGCAAAAATAAATCCCGCTTGAGTAATTTGATGCATCCCATGTTACAGTGTATGTTCCAGAATTTAGTTTTTCATTTACAAGTATTTCTACTTCCTTTCCTACTATATCAAATACACAAAGCTTTACAAAGTTAATTGGATGCAAGCCAGCATTTGATACTTGAAATTTGATAGTTGTGCTTGGGTTAAACGGATTAGGGTAATTCTGGTATAGAACAAAACCACCTGGAGTTTCATTAATTTCGAAAATGCTTGTTGACGAAGAATATACATAACGTGCAACACGAAATCCAACGTGGTACCATGGATGGTTTGGATCCTGAGGTCCCCTGTAATATGATGGATTTCTGTTTGCTACTCTTGAATGACCCCATTGTCCATTATACCAGTTTCCCCCGCGCATTCCACGGTATGGTTTACCATCCGGCATTATGAATCCTGTATCAGGGCCTTTAGGATTTCTGTAAGGACTTACACTATAATAATTCTGCCCATACCAGTCATTAACAAACTGCCAGGTATTGCCAGCCATATCATACAGGCCATATGCATTAGCACCATTTGTTGTCTGATAACTTGATGCCGAACCAGGCCAGTTAAAATCTGACTTTAGTCTCAACTGTCCATTATAAAATCCGATTGGAGTAGTGAATGGGTATGCACCCGTTTCATATGGGTCACCTGAACTTGGCCAGTTTGCAATTGACAGGGTCATTGAATCATTACCCCAAGGAAATACATAGAAAGGTGAGTATTGCCCTCCACGTCCGCAATATTCCCATTCGGCTTCTGTTGGGAGACGTATACCGTTTTTTGTAAAATCACAATTCCATGTATTTAGATTATAACAGGTTGGAAGTCCAAGCTGCTGACTTAACCAGTTACAATAAGCTGCTGCCCCGTACCACATGACACCAACCATAGGATGATTTGCCCTGAAATCTACAACCGAAAATACCGTACCGTTCCATCCAATACTACAGTAAGATGCATATTGATTAGTAAAACAATATGTGTTTGTATCTCCAATTGCCTTAACCACGTTATTAACTACTTGTATTGAGCCTAGTGTATAAGTAGAATTTAGATAATCACAATATTGCTGATTAGTAATGTGATAGGTACCCATATACAATGAATCAACGTGTACCGTATGCAAAGGAAGTTCATCACTTGGATGCTGGGGGTCAACATATCCATGATGGTCACCCATAATAAAATCACCACCCTTTATTAGTGTAAAATTTGGAAGGTCAAGTGTTTGAGATGAAACTCCACGCACGCATATAACATTATAAAGATTAGTTTTATTATCATATGCAATTAAGCCATACGAGGTATTAATGTACCATGCTTTTGTTATCTGACCAAACAAAGTTGTTGAAGACCAGTAATTTGAGATGGCGACATTCTTAAAATAATTTGTATCAAGTGACGGATTCTTTAAAAGTTCATTATTTAAGGACTGTAGTTCTTTAACGTTTGGAAGTCGCCAATCTCCATAACCTGCTAGAGAAAGATTTTCACTGTATATAATAGCCTGTTCCCAGGTAAGCAAATTTGTATTTAGTACTTTTTGCCAGGTTAAACCTGTGTTAATGTCCTTAATTGTTCCATTATTGTTATCCATGAACCGAACTGATGTATTTATTCCCGGATTTCTAACTGCACGAACATGAAAGTGCTTAGTTCCTCCTGCACTTATAGTTTCCGTTTTAGGATGCGGGCCAATTCCTCCACCAGCATTTGCTGCCCAGATATTTGTGGGATTGTCAATTTTTATATCAGATGACCACCAGTATTCAGCAGCCGATTTTGTAAAATAAAGAGTATCAAGTGAAGGATTATTCTTGTCATGATTTAGAATGCTAAAAAGCTCGTGGCTATTTGGCAGACGCCAGTCAGAATATCCGCCGAGGACCAGGTTGTCACAATATGACAATGCATTTTCATAAGTCATTTCACCTCCATCAGATTTTTGCCAAACCAAACCTGTATTATTATCCGTAATTGTACCATTTCCATTGTTAGAAAACGATGGAACATTTATCATATAGTCAGAATCCTCACCATATGTAGGAGTATAATTAGTAATTTGTCCGGTGTCAGGAAGTTTATAGTTATTAGAGTTTCCAGCAAACACAGATAAAAACAATATACAAGCAATCAGAACAAATCTGAAATTCTTTATGTTAAGACTATACATATGCTTCTAAATAAATTATTTTAAATAAAACATCTTTAAAGTTCTTGAGAAATTTCCGCTTACAATTCTGTAAAAATAAATTCCGCTTGACAGAGATAGCCTGCCAGCATTAAATGAAACTGTATACTTCCCAGGACTCTGATATTCGTTAACAAGTGTACTTATTTCCCTGCCGAGTAAATCATAAACTTTCAACTGAACATTAGTCC
>JBMOHG010000246.1:0-5039 GCA_049317965.1 Paludibacter sp. | reverse complement strand
GACATAATACTATGCATTTGATTAATAATGGATTAATCTATATAAACTTCAATATTCATTAGCTGTTAACTATTGTTTTTCACATAATAGAATAAATTGATCTTATTTCATTCAATACTATAGTCCCAAATCAGTATTTACTCAACTATCTGAATATAAATACTTTTTACAATATTTTTTGCGGTTGTTAGTTTTTCCAAGTCAGTATAAATTCGTCCATTTGTACCATCAGAGCTGCTTCGCCCAATCAGTTTCAATTCTGCATGGTTTGAAATGGATAAATTGTAGCGGCTTAAATTACAGCTGGTTGTACGCTGCCCATTTCACCTCCTGAATAGTTTTCGTCACCATCTTTTGCTGATTTTGGAAAGGAATCATTGAAATCGATCAATAATCTAAATCAAGTAAAAAAATTAATTATTTCAACAATTCTCCATCCTGCAATTCAATAATCCTGTCGCTATTGGCTGCAAAATCATCATCGTGGGTAACGGTAATAATAGTTTGACCTTTTTCACGAGCCAATTGCTTGAAAATATCGAATACAATCTTCGTGTTTTTCGAATCGAGATTTCCGGTCGGTTCGTCGCCCATAATGATGGACGGATTGTTTATCAACGCTCTGGCAATAGCCACTCGTTGTTGCTGACCACCCGAAAGTTTGTTTGCAGATTTTAAAGCCTGATCGTTCAATCCCAACAAATTCAGATTTTCCATAGCATCGTGTTCAATCTCCTCTTTCGATTTTCGTCCGAGTTTCAATGCCGGAAGCATGACATTATCCAGCGACGAAAATTCAGGCAAAAGATAATGAAACTGAAATACAAAACCAATATTGGCATTTCGGAAAGCAGCTAATTCATTCTGTGTTTTTCCAGTCAGCATTATATTATTGATTTCCAGACTGCCTTCATAATCGGTGTCCATGCTTGAAAGCACGTAAAGCATGGTGGATTTACCTGAACCCGATTTCCCAACCAACGAAAGAAATTCACCTTTTTGAACATCGAAACTAATGTCCTTCAATACCTGAAATGTTTCTGGTTCGTAGAAATATTTTGTCAGGTTTTTTACTGATAAAGCTATATTGTTAACCACTAACCCCTGATGGGGAATTGAGTTAGTATTATTCTTTATATTCATTTCTTTATTCATTTTTTATATTTTTCTTTTTTACAAATTATACAAACTGCGTCTTAAACTCCCCTTTAGGGGGTTTGGGGGCATGGTTTGGGGGTCTTTTATCCTCTAATAATGGTTACGGGATCAATGTTAGACGCTTTTCGTGCCGGCAAATATCCTGCTACAAAAGTCGTAATGAGACCGAAAATGAAAGCAAGTGAATAATCTTTAATATTATAAGTCATTGGTAGTGTTTGCAGTGTGGCAATGTGAAAAGGCACATGATTAACGCCGGACGAAATCAAAAAACCAAGTAAAATTCCGGCGATTCCTCCTACAATTCCAATAACTATGGATTGAGTCAGGAATATTTCCACAATGTCTTTACTGGCGTAACCCATGGCTTTGAGAATGGCAATTTCCCGGATTTTTTCATTCACCGTCATGTTCATAATGTTGTAAATTCCGAAACCTGCTACAATCAAAATAGTAAGTGACACTGCAATGGCCAGAATATCTCTTAACTGTGAAGTTGCTTCGAGTTGTCCATTCGAAACTTGCCAGGGTTCAACTTTGTACGGAACAAATGGTGCTATGCGGTTGGCAACTGTTCTGGCCTGATTGTAATCTTTAATATCTACCTGAATATCGGTCACATAACTCTGATTTTCGGAAAGCAACTGACGTGCCGTGTTGATACGAATATAGGCTTTGGTATTATCCACACCAGCAACAGTTGTTTTGAAAATTCCAATGATTTTAAAACTTTTGGTAACGCCATCGGCTGTTGTAACTACCAGATTATCATTGATTTTTAAGCTCATTTTATTAGCCAAACCAATACCAATAATTGTTCCATCAGTTCGGAAATTCAAATCATTCCATTTGCCATCGGTCATATATGTGCTGGTTTTGAACAGTTTATTTTCATTTTCAACGTCAATGCCCGAAAGCAAACCATTCACTTTTGTAGCTCCGTTTCTAAAAAATACATTTATATTCACTTGCTGAGTTGCTCCGGTAATATCTTCTTGTTTTTTCAGCAAGTCTATGATTTGAGCCGAATTCTTAATTCCTTCGGTGTATTTTATGGTTTTAGCACCCCTGATATTAATGACTTGGCTGGGGTTGGCAGTTTCTTTCAATAAATTTGAACGGTCTTCTGGAATATCGTTGAAAATCCGAATGTGTGCCAGCGTGCTGAAGGATAAATCGGACGTAATGTTATTGACTCCATTCATAAATCCGTTCATAAAAATGTACATACTTATGCCGAAAGTCACACTCAACGTTGCCACCAGCGTTTGCCTCAATCTCGAAGTGAGGTGAGCAAAGGCAATTTTATTGTTCGTGCTTTTTATCATTGCATCTTGCTTATTACAATCGTTTGATTTTCAGTCAATCCTGATAATATTTCAACCCATTCATTGTTTACAATGCCTTTTTGAACAGCTGTTTTTTTGCCATCTTTCAACTGAACAGAATCAGCGTTCAATAGAAAGTTTGACGGAATAATCAGTGCGTTTTTCTTTTCTTCGGTTACGATATTGGCTTGTAATTGGGTGTTATACATAATATTTTCAGGCAATTGGGTGAATGTTGCTTCGACAATAAACGATTGATTATTGCTGTCGAAACCCGGATAAATCCTACTTACCGTGGCATTGTAGGTTTTCTGTTTTTCGGTATTGAGCGAAACCACCACCTTGTTGTTCAGTTTCACCCGCGAAATATCTTCTTCTGCCACATACAGTTTGATAATTGGATTTCCAGCACCAATTTTTGCAACTATTTCACCTCGTTTCACAAACTCTCCCTGCTTTTTGTTTACATTGATAATAAGCCCGTTAGAATTAGCTGTAAGATTAAAATCTTTGTTATTACGTTGTTGAATTTTAAGCTGTTCTAATGTATTCGTTTCATTCAACGAAAGTTGACGTTTTAAATCCGAAAGCGATTTTTCAAGAATGGAAACATTGCTTTTCGACGATTCATACTGCAATTTTATTTTATCATAATCGACCTGAGATACTGCATTGGTCTTAATCAGATTTGCATACCGGTTGAAATTTTTTTCATCGTTTTGAAGTTGATTTTTAGCTTGCGAAATCTGAATTTTCAGTTGTTGGATTTGTGCAGAGTTTGCATCGTTTTTTGATTTAGCATCTGAATAATTAGCCGTAGCCGTGGCATATTGAGCAGATTGCACTTCGTTAGAAAGCAAAAACAAGGACATTCCGCTTGTAACTTTGTCGCCTTCTTTCACCAGCGATTTATTCAAATACCCGTCGGCCGCTGAAATAACCAAATATTCGTCGTTATTGGCAATAAATCCGCTGGCAAAAACGGCATCTACAATGTCTTTACGCTGTGGTTTTGTTTCCTGATTGTGTGAACACGAAGTGGCGAAAAGGACGATAAGTGTTCCAAAAATAAGTTTTGTTTTCATATTTTTTAAGTATTATTGACGTGAAATAATGGTTGAATAATAATTGTAAAGTGTTGATAGTGAGTTTAAATAGTTGTTCTCAGCTTTCAGATAATCTTCGGATATTTTCAGATAATCATCCAAACTAATAATTCCTGCCCGAAATTGTTGATTAGCTAATTGCTCGTTTTCGGTATAAAGCCGGTAGTTCTCCTGATTGGTTTGGGCAATCAAACTACTTTGTGTAAAGTTTTTAATCAGCAAATCATCATTCAAAGCTGCTTTTCGTTTGCTTTCTTCCCAATCGTTTTGAGCTTTTTGGTATTCAATTTTCGACGATTTTACACGGCTGCTGGTTGAGAATCCATTAAAAATAGGAATCTGCAAACTGATACCAAGATATTTGCTCACATACCAGTCTTTGCTGTCGAATGACAATCCAAAATCTTTCCGGTATTGCTGCTCGCCCATATACCAATTGGTATTCAATTTTGGCAAATAAGCACCTTTTTGAATATCAACTTTGTATTTCAGTCCCTTAACCTGAGTTTCGACAACTGCAAGATTTTTATCCGGATTCAGATTTTGATTTGGCGAAACAATTTGCTGACTTTTCAATTCCAACACATTCAATTGTAAATCCGTATTTACTTTGAGTCCGCAAAGTATTTTCAATGATATTTTACATTGATCCACCAGCATTTCAGAACTTGCAATCTGCTGCCGAATATTATTTCGGCTTATCAATGCCTGATTGGCGGAAATGGAATTGATTAATCCCTGTTGTTGTTTCTGATTGGTCAATATCACTATGCTGTCAGCATGAGCCAGATTTCGGCGATTGGTTTCTAATGCTTCCTGTGCAATAGCAGTAGTGAAGTAAAACAAGGCAACCTGCTGTTTCAATGATTGTTTGTAGGCATCAGCTTGCAATTGAGTAGTAAGAATATTATTTTGTGCCAACTTCAATTGCATGTAATTTTGCCAGTTTAGGATTTCTTTGTTAACCATTATTCCGGTGCTATAATTGAATTTTTGACCGAATTGAGCATAAATAGTTGTGCCTGGCTTCCCGATTATTTCACCCGGAATAGGCGTTGTAGGCAATTCAATGTTGTATTGTCCCGAAAAACTACCATTAATGGACGGCCAAAGGAAACTTTGCGAAGTAATTTTGTCGGCCTTTGCTTTTTCAATGTTCAGCAAGTACGACTTTTGATCGGGATTGTTTTTCAATGCGTAATTCCATGTTTCTTCAAACGATGAAAGTGTGATTATACTGGTTTGATTCTGAGCGTATAAATTGAAAACACTCAGAAAAATCAGGAAAGTTATTGATTTGTATTTTCTCATATTAATTTTTATAATTTAAATCTTTATTGTAAATGGGTTATCGGTTTTTGAGTATAGAAATTATTCAATCATATATTTCTCTTTTTTCGTGTCTTCATGCTTAAAATAAACATAATGACAGTTAAAGGCAATATAA
>JBMOHG010000245.1:0-5040 GCA_049317965.1 Paludibacter sp. | reverse complement strand
GCAATGATATGAAGTATCTCAATTAATCTAACAAACTTGTAGAAGCTTTGATCTGCAGAACAGTTTTCCAGTATTTTGACAATTTGCAGGCGGGTTTGGCCAAAAATCTGTAAACCGGCAGTTGCTTTTTGAAATAAAGCTTTTATTTGAGCCATCTCGGGTATTTCCCAAAACAATTCTCCAGCAAAATCGGTTGTAAATTGAACAACAATTGCCTGAGCACTATCGTCTGAGGTGTCGTTTTCGCCAAGCCAGCAATGCGGTGTGTTAGAACCCACTAACACCAAATCACCTTCTTCATAGTTTGAAACATTCCCTCCTACAAATCGTTTTCCGGCGCTTTTATGTATCCAGGTCAGTTCTAACTGCGGATGAAAATGGTAGGCCAATGAAAATTGCGGTTGGCTGAGCTGAAGAAACGTGAAGGAACTCTCCGGTTTTGGACTGATTTGTTCGAATCTGGCTTTCATTAATTCTATATTGATAAATAATTCCACAAATATAGAAATAAATGATAATATAGCACTATTATTTGCTAATTATGATTCATCCCTCTTAGAAATAAACCATTTAATTTGTATTAACTTTATAGATACATCTATGCGGATAATTTTCATCAAGCTCTTCTTACTGCTAACACTTGGTTTGGCTGCTCAGAACAACGCTCAATTTGTGAATGTTTTTATTGGCACTGATGGTACCGGTCATACCTTTCCCGGACCGTCGATGCCTTTTGGAATGGTACAGCCCGGACCTGATAATCGCGAACAAGGTTGGAATCACACCAGTGGCTACCAATATCAGGATACATTATTGCTTGGGTTTTCACAAACCCGCTTCAGTGGTACTGGAATTAATGAAATGGGTGATATCTTACTTTTACCTTTTATAGAAAATGTCACTGAAAATAAAAAAAATGGTTATTTTAAAAACACAGAAAAAGCTGAAGTTGGTTATTATAGCCTGACTAAAAAAGACGGTGTGAAAGTAGAGCTCACTTGCACTGAACGAGTGGCTTTCCACAAATATACCTTCCCAACTGCCAAAGCAATGGTGCTGGCCGATTTTCAGCATGGACTTCGTTTCATGACGGATAGTTTGGTGTTGCATAGCGACCTGAAGTTTGAAGATAATCAGACAATTTCCGGTTACTGCCATACACGAAATTGGGTGGAGAGAACCTATTTCTTTATGATTAAGTTTGATAAACCCTTCAAAAAAACAGATTTACTACCACGTGCAGCCAAAGAGAATGCATCGCGCTATAATCTATCGTTTGAGCTCAATGAGACCAAAACTTTGCAAGTGAAAATTGCACTTTCAAGCGTCGATGTGATTGGAGCTAAACTAAATCTGGAAACTGAAATTCCGGACTGGAATTTCGAAAAAGTAAGACAACATGCTGTTGAGAGTTGGAATACTTATCTGAACCGGATTGACATTGAAGCAAGCCCAAAACAAAAGGAAATTTTTTATACATCGCTCTACCATTTTTTTCTACAGCCTTCCAATATCGCTGATGTAAATGGAAAATACCGCGGTGCAGATAATAAAATTTCTGTTGCGCCAAATAAAGAGTATTATTCCACACTTTCTATCTGGGATATTTACCGTGGTGCTTTTCCCCTGTTGCAGATTATAGCTCCCGAAAAGGTGATCGGCATTGTGCAGACTCTGCTTTTACATCACAAAGCAGTGGGTTTTCTGCCTATCTGGACTGCCTGGGGGCAGGATAATTATTGTATGATTGGCAATCACGCCATTCCAATGCTTTTGAGTGCTGTGAACAATGGTTTTAGTGGGTTCGATAAAACCGAAGTTCTAAAAGCGATGGTTGAAACATCCACAAAAAGTCACATAAACTCCGATTGGGAATTGTACAACAAATACGGTTATTATCCTTTCGATAAACTGGACAATGAAGCAGTTTCGCGAACGCTGGAAAGTGGTTACGATGACTGGTGTGTGGCTGAAATGGCCAAGAAGCTTGGGGATAAAAGTATTGCAAAAATTTTCAGTAAGCGAGCTGCATATTATAAAAACCTGTACGACCCGACCACCAAAATGATGCGAGGAAAGGACACCAAGGGAAACTGGCGAATGCCTTTCGATCCACTGGCAGCAACATCGCCCATGAATAATCCGGGCGACTACACCGAAGCCAATGCCTGGCAGTATTTCTGGACTCCGGCTCAATTTGATATTTCCGGTATGAAGAAACTGCTTGGTGGAGAAAAGGCTTTTACCAAACATCTGAATGACTTTTTCAGAATCGAATCGCCCAACCCGAATAAGTTTCTCGGGCAGGAAGCCATGATAGGGCAATATGCTCACGGCAACGAGCCCGGACACCACATTGTATATTTGTATGCCTATTCCACCCAACCCAAAGTCGGGCAAAAATACATTCACCGCATTATCAATGAGTTTCATAATAACACCCCGAATGGAATGATTGGCAACGATGATTGTGGGCAAATGTCCGCTTGGTATATCCTTTCGAGCTTAGGTTTTTATCCGGTTAATCCGGCTACGAACCAATTTGTATTGGGTGCGCCACAGCTCAAAAAAGCAACCCTGCATTTGTCGAATGGGAAAAACTTTGTTGTTGTAGCAGATAATCTATCAGAGAATAATTTTTATGTTCAAAAGAGCTATTTGAATAATAAGCCTTTAGGCCGTGTTTATATTACTTACAACGATATTATGAACGGTGGAAATCTCAGATTTGTAATGACAAATAAATAATCAATTAGTATGAGAAATTTTAATGTGACTATCCTGTTTATCTTTTTATGTATGAATACTCAACTTGCCTTAACTCAAAATCCTCAGATGGAAGCTTATCAACGGCTTCCATTCGGTAGTATAAAACCGACTGCTTGGCTAAAAATACAAATGGAAAAAGACATGGCAGGTTTTGTTGGAAATATGGATAAACTGGTTCCCGACTTAATCAACGATCCGATTTATGGAAGTAGTCGCCTTCAAAAACACTCTAAAGCCAAAGACCTTGGCAATTTAAAAGAGGGTGATGCGGAAGGTGAAGATCAATACAAGTGGTGGAACAGCGAAACACAGTCGAATTGGTGGGATGGTTATATCCGTAATGCTGTTTTTTTGAATGACAAAATAGCGCTGGAAAAAGTGAAAAAATACATTTACAGCATGTTGGCAACTCAGGATGCAGATGGATATTTAGGTATTTATGATAAAGAGTTGCGCTATAAATTCAACTCCGAGAACGGAGAATTGTGGGCAAAAACAACACTTTATCGTGGGCTATTGGTATATTATGAATTTACACGTGATCCAAAGGTCTGGCCAGCAATTGTAAAAGCAGTGGATAATGTAATGCAAAATTACCCAATAAACCAATCGCAACCTTTTGCAGTTGGAACAGGTTTCTCCGGTGGGGTGGCTCATGGTCTCACTTTTACCGATATACTTGACCAAATGTATCATTTGACCGGTGAGCGAAGGTATTGGGATTATGCCCTGTTTTTGTATCGTAATTTCTCAGAAAATTTTTCAACAGAGAAAGATGTTCAACTAAAGAATATCCTGAACCCGGATTACAAATTTCAATCGCATGGAGTTCATACGTATGAGCATTTACGCCCCCTGATTGTGGCTGTTTACGCTTCCAATAATGTTGAGCTACAAAAAGCATTGTCAATTTATTTAGCAAGAATTGCACGTTCAACGACTGTTACAGGTGGTCCGATTGGAGATGAGTGGATAGGAGAACGCGATGCCGATGAAACTCATACAGGATATGAATATTGTTCCATCCATGAACTGCTCGACAGTTACACGGTGTTGCTTCAAAAAAGCGGGAATTCAAAAGTAGCTGATCTGATTGAAAATATTTTTTATAATGCAGCACAGGGAAGTCGAGATCCTAATCATTCCTGTATTGCTTATCTCAAAACGGATAATTCGTATGAAATGCAAGGAACAAAAAATGGGGAAATAGAGCCTAATCGTAAACAAACACGATATAAATACTCGCCTGTACATCAGGATGTAGCTGTGTGTTGCGCCCCTAATGCTGGAAGAATTTCGCCTTATTTTATTCAGTCAAGTTGGTTCAAGGAAGATGAAGAATCACTTGTTGCATCCATTTTGTGCCCGAATATTTTAGAAACTACAATAAAGAATGTGGGAGTGAAAATTAGCGAAATTACAGAATACCCATATTCAAACAAGTTCCTTTTCAAAGTAGAACTTAAAGAACCTGTAACCTTTAAACTAAAGATCAGAATACCTGAATGGGCAGACTCGATAGTTACTAAAGTGTCATACATAATAGAAAATGGATTTATTATCATCGACCGCAAGTTTGCTAAAACAAATATGATAAATCTTGAGTTTCGCACAACTGTTCGAATTAAAGAGAATCTAAATCAAGAAAAGTACTTTAGTTATGGAGCTTTAGTTTTTGCAAAACCTTTTGTAGCTAATGAAATAAAAGGAAGAGTTTATGCGCCTGAATATGAAGATATAATGTATAAGCCAGATAATTATACTCAATATGATTTTGTAAAAGACAACAATGCGACCTATGCTAATGGAAAAATAAATCTAAAACTGAAGAATAAAAGTACAAATACAAATGAGCAAATTGAATTAGTCTCTTTTGGGAAAACAGTGTTGAGGCAGGTGACTTTTAAGTAATGCAACCTATCTGCTTTTTATAAGGTTCGTCATTAAATTCCACACAAAAAAAAATAGTTTGTATTTAATGTCTCGTTTTCATTCAATTATTTGATACATAAGAAAGAATGCAAATTATTTACCTATACATTAATACATTTATTTGTGTATTATACCTATGCAATAGTACATTTATCTAAATACTATAATTCTTTCCCCAATGTCAGGACAATTTTGTTATGTTGATTTATATCTTGTTATTAGTTAAATTTGAAAGTAATATTTGATAAAACCTAATTTTGAAAGATTTATATTTCCTTTTTTCTCCAGCCACCTTTTAATAAATACCAATAGCCCAACCCGCCAATAATTATCCAATAA
>JBMOHG010000244.1:0-5044 GCA_049317965.1 Paludibacter sp. | reverse complement strand
TATCAAAATGCTATAAAAGCTACTGCAAGGCGTTTGAATACAAACACTAACTTGGAGTAGCTTTTTTTTGACGATTATTATTTTGACGAAAGTTCAGGAATTGGATTATATAATCAATTCCGTTACTTCACAATTTCCATTCCGGCACTAAAAGCAGACTTACTGCTGTTTATTTCTTGCAAGTGAAGTGTAAACACCAACAATACAAAGTACAGTAAAAACGATAAAAACTATTTTTGTACTTACTATTAACTGTTGTATGTTTGAACTATTAATCTGTGATTCACCCAACATTAAATGTATAGTCAAGGATGCGATAGCCATACTAAACATCATGCCTGTACTACGCATTGTTCCCAAAATTGCTGAAGCTGTACCGTATACTTTTTTGTCGACCGAACCCATAACCACGTTGGTGTTTGGAGATGAAAACAAGCCAAATCCTAAACCTAAAACACCTAAAGCAACTAATATATAAATGGTGGTGGTATCGGAACTTATAAAACTCAGCATAAATAATCCCATGACATTAATTCCCATCCCAATAGCGGTTAAAATTTTCGGATCTTTTTTATCGGACAACCGACCGGAGAATGATGCAACTATTGCCATAACGATAGGTTGTGCTACAAGCACCATACCTGCTTCGCGAGCTTGCATGCCTTTTACATATTGGAGGTATAAGCTGAGCATAAATGATATCGAAAATGTGGCTGCATAGTTGATTAAGGCTGATAGGTTTGAAAGTGCAAATACTATATTTTGTGTAAACAGCCTGACATTCAGAATTGGAAATTGAGTTTTTAATTCCACTTTTGCAAATACAAATAATCCTGCTACTCCACCTAAAGCGAGTATAATGGCATAGTTGTCAGGTATTTTGGAACAACCGTACATAAGCATGGAAATTGATAACATGTATAGTAAAGTTCCTTGAAAGTCGAATTTTTCTTTGATTGATTCTGTCCATTCTTTATTGAGTTTCCAAATTATAAGTACTGCTATCAATGTACTTGCAGTGGCATTAATAAGGAACAAACTACGCCAGCTTAATGCATCGGTTATAATACCCCCAATCATAGGTGCAAGTGATGACCCTACATAAACCGACGACACATTCAAACCAATCACTTTTCCTCTTTTTTCGGGAGGAAATGCCGATATAACAATGGCCATAAGAGTGCTGGTCATCATAGCCGATGAAATTCCCTGTAGGAATCGCACCGAAATAAACATGGCTGAATTAGTTACAAAAGCACAGACAAAAGTTGAGATGGCAAAGAAAATAGTGCCATATAAAAACATTTTTGTCCTGCCAAAAGTGTCACCTAATTTACCGAAAGGCACCAAAAATATAACCGATGCAAGTAGGTAAGACATCGATACCCAGCTCAAACCAACGGCTGACATGGAGAAATCAGTACCGATTTTTTTTAGAGCAACATTGACAGCTGCACCCATAAAGGGATTGAAAAAATGGGTTGCCATAGTTGCAACCAGTAAGATGTTCCTATTAACGTCTGTAGCTGTGATATTATTTGTTGTCATATAAATCTCAAAACGTTTAAACCGCTGTAAAGTTTATAAAGAGTTTAATCCATTTTTATTTAATATGAGTTCGACATAGGAGTTAATATAACTTATTGAATTTCAGACATTAATCTTTATAAGGTGAATCATCATTTATATGCATCCACGGTAAGTTATTGATAATAATTCCGATTTATCATAATTAAAATCCTTTTTTTCTGTCTATTCCGTTTTATACAGAGCGTTGAAATAGTACATCAGCGTTTATCCGTGCCTGCCTACGGTACCAGGTTTCATTCTTTTACTATTAAATTCAATAATGTTACAGTATTTATTTCCTATACTTACACTTTACAAGGACTGAATTACAAATACTTTCATTGCAATTTGCTCTACTCATGCACACCAACCCAACCAGTTTCGTCAGCAGCAATGTAAGGTGGGCGAAGCAACGAAAGATTGGATTGTGTAGCCAAAAAATCGGAAACTGCTTCGCTTTGTACCAATACCCACAAATAATCCTCACGGTCGACACCTCCACCAAACCGCATCTCTTCATCGTACCGATAATGAAACAACCTACCGTAACTGTCTTTTACTAACTTACGTTCCGAACGGGATGTTTCCCAATAGGTTTTCAGCACTTGCGCTTTACATAATGTGCTGAACGAGTATGTTTTGCTGAGAAATATAAATTCGGAGTTGGGCATAGGTTTTCGTGTTATCTGCTTCTTCCAGCTTTTAAAATGGCGTGTAATTTTTAATTTCTACATTTTTATCTTTTCCATTCTTTCACCCACTTTCACCAAATAAACACCGCTCTCAGGCACTTCAATCGTCATTTTTGCACCTTGTGATTTTATTTGTTTGAGTAGTTTTCCATCAAGTGTAAATATACTTATCTTTTCTGCTTTTGTTATGCCTTCGATAATTATTGAAGAATGTGATGCATAAATTCTAATGCCATCAATTGAAATGCCATTTATTGATGTGTTGAAGTTTTTCTCGGTCACATTCAAAAAATCTTTCCAATAATTAGCTGATTTGTACGCCGTAGTAGCACCAACCGGAACAACTAAACTGCAAGTTGTTTTATTTACGTTGGCGAAAGTATTGGCCAAAATAGATGCTGGTGTAGAACGATTTACAGATATTTTAGTCAATGCAGAACAATTTTTGAAGGCATAATTGCTAATGCTTGTAAGCGAGCCGGGAATAAATAATTCGGTCAAACCACTGCAATCGCCAAATGAATAAACTCCAATTGAAGTTAAAGATGCCGGAAGGGTTAGCAATCCTGTTAAGCCCATGCAACTATAAAATGCATTTTCACCTAAAGTGACTAAACCATTACCTAATGTTAGACCTGTTAGTCCGCTACAATTTGAGAATCCATTATCTTTTATAATTGTGACCGAGTTTGGAATAATGAGATTACCTATTAAGCCCGTACAACTCTGAAAAGCATAACTTCCAATGGTGGTCAATGCGCTACCAAGTGTTAAGCCTGTCAATTTATTACAAGTTTCAAAAGCACTATTTCCTACGGAGGTTACCAGATTTGGAACTGATAAATGTCCGGTAAATTCACTACAACCTGAAAATGCACCATCACCAATGGTTGAAACAGTACTTGGGATAATCAAACTACCAGATAAACTGTTACAATCGCGAAAAGCTCCATTTCCAATGCTAATGACATTTTTGCCAATGGTCAGATTTCCATTCAATCCTCGACAATCAGCAAAAGCAGAATTTCCAATGGAAGTCACTAAATCAGGAATTATCAGATTGCCAGTCCATCCGCTACACTTATAAAATGCTGCTTCGCCTATCGAAGTAATTGTAGATGGTAGTTTTATAGATGTGAGCGAATTTTTACCTGTCATTGTGTTTGGATTGGAAAATGAATATCGCGGTATTTCGTTAGCCGGATAAACATCAAAATACGGATCGGTTCCGCCACTACCTGTAAATGCCTGAATGGTATCAGCACTAATATCTAAAACCGATAAAACCGACATTTCATCACGCATACATTTAAAATCGCGTGCATCAATTTTTCCTGTTATTGTAAGATTTGTGATACTCGATTTTTCATCTGCAGTTAAAAGTGAACTAAGTTTACCGGCAGTGGGAAGTGAAATGGTCTTAGAACCAACTTCTTCAATTATCATAAAATCTTGCCAGTAAACCGCGGCTTTGTAAGTAGCTAAAGTACCAACCGGAACTTTCAATACGCATGTTGCTTTGTTAACTCCCGAAAATGCGCCGTAACTTAGAGTTGCTGGAACTGTTCTGCTAACTTCTATTCGTTTTAAACCGATACAATTATTAAAACAAGCATCCGGAAATGAATTAATCGAATTTCCAAGAATTAGTGTTGTAATTCCCCTGCATTCGGTAAAAGCATACATTCCGATGGAAGTAACAGAATTTGGAATAGTCAACGTGCCAATTAAGCCGCTACAATTATTAAATGCAGCTTCGCCAATACTAAGTAGTGAGTTTCCAAAAGTAAAACCTGTAACTTTCAGGCATGTTGAAAAACAATTTGAGCCAATAGTAATTACTGAATTTGGTATAACAATATTACCAGTCAATTCAGAACAGCTATAGAAAGCAAAATTTCCTAAAGTCGCTACAGAACTACCTATAGTCAAACCTGTTAGTTTTGAACATGAGCCAAATGCATCATTTCCAATTGTAGTTACTGATGAAGGAATAATTAAAGTGCCTGAAACTTTACTACACAGGCCAAAAGCACTTTCACCAATGGAAACAACAGAATTACCGATGGTTAATCCAGTAATATTATCACAATAAAAAAAAGATCTTTCGCCAATGGCAGTAACAGAATTTGGAATTGTTACCGTTCCCGATAAAGCATTGCAATATGCAAAAGCCCATCGACCTATAGAGCTAATGGAAATGGGTAATACAATGGTTGTCAAGCTGTATTTACCTGCGCTAACGACAGGATATTTGAAAGAATATTCAGGCATTTCGCCTGCAGGATAGCTTGTTGAGGCAGCAACAGTTCCTGCAACTCCATTGTAAGCCACAATATTAGCAGCTCCAATATCCAGCACAGCCAACATTCCCAAATCGTCGCGCATACATTTCACATCGCGGGCATCAATGCTGCCTGTAATTGTTAGATGTGTTACAATTCCTTTTTCTTCGGTTGAAATCAACGAACTCAATGTTCCTGCAATTTCAACATTCACCATTTTGTAGTAATTTGCCGCTGATAACGACATAGCACAAAATGTGCAACTTAGTAAAAATAAAACTTTTTTCATGACTGATAATATTAAGTTGTTATTATTCTTCTTGTCACTATCAATGTTGATATTTACTGTTTCAAAAGTTTTCCCATCTTAATCGCCTTACTATCTGATACCTTCACAGTATAAACGCCATATTCCAACTTGCTGACATCTATTTTTTCGGTTTTGGTGTTAGCCAGCTTATTTATTAGCAACTTTCCGGCTAAATCGAAAATCTCGAT
>JBMOHG010000243.1:0-5050 GCA_049317965.1 Paludibacter sp. | reverse complement strand
TGTTAGCTCGTCAGGTAAACGTTCCTCGTTTGGTTATCTTCATGAACAAATGTGACATGGTTGATGATCCTGAAATGTTGGAATTAGTAGAAATGGAAATGCGTGAATTGCTTTCATTCTATGATTTTGATGGTGACAATACACCTGTTATTCAAGGTTCTGCTCTTGGTGGATTGAATGGCGTTCCAGAATGGGAAGATAAAATTATGGAGTTGATGGATGCTGTTGATACATGGATTTTATTACCAGAACGTGCAGTTGATAAACCATTCTTGATGCCTGTTGAAGACGTATTCTCGATCACTGGTCGTGGTACTGTTGCTACTGGACGTATCGAAACTGGTAAAATCAAAACTGGTGAAGAAGTTCAAATCATTGGTTTAGGACAAGGTGCATTGAAATCAGTTGTTACTGGTGTTGAAATGTTCCGTAAGATTCTTGATGATGGACAAGCTGGTGATAACGTAGGTTTATTGCTTCGTGGTATCGACAAAGATAGTATCAAACGTGGTATGGTTATTACCCACCCGGGAAAAGTAACACCTCACACTACTTTCAAAGCAGCTGCTTATATCTTGAAAAAAGAAGAAGGTGGACGTCATACTCCATTCCATAACCGTTACCGTCCTCAATTCTATATCCGTACTTTGGACGTTACAGGTGAAATCACACTTCCGGAAGGAACTGAAATGGTTATGCCAGGTGACAACTTAGAATTAACTGTAACATTGATTTACCCAGTAGCTTGTAGCGTAGGTTTACGTTTCGCAGTTCGTGAAGGTGGACGTACAGTAGGTTCTGGTCAGATTACTGAATTGTTAGACTAATATTTTTAGTTACAAGTTACGAGTTACAAGTGAAAAAGTCTTGTAACTTGTAACTTGCAACTTGTAACTTTTTTTACGGGCGTAGCTCAGTTGGTAGAGCACTGGTCTCCAAAACCAGGTGTCGGGAGTTCGAGTCTCTCTGCCCGTGCAAATTCTATTTATATATGAAGATAATTAACTATATCAAAGAGTCTTATACAGAACTTGTTCAGAAGGTTTCGTGGCCAACGCGCCAAGAACTAACTAATAGTGCAGTAGTGGTATTAATAGCTTCCATCATTCTTGCATTAATAGTATGGCTTATGGATTCAGGTTTTGAATTTATCATGAAAAATATTTACGGACTACTGTCTTAATTTAATCAAATGGAGGTCAATAAAGTGTCTGAGTCAACAAATTTTAAATGGTATGTTATGCGTGCCATTAGTGGAAAAGAGAGCAAGGTAAAGGAATATATTGATGCAGAAATCAAAAATTCGGATCTTGGTCAGTATGTTGCTCAGGTATTAATCCCCACTGAGAAAGTATACCAGATTCGTAACGGCAAAAAAATTGCAAAAGAACGCAGTTGTATGCCGGGATATGTCTTGATAGAAGCTTATCTGATAGGTGAAATTCCTCATCGTTTGCGCAACACACCAAACGTTATCGGTTTTCTGGGAGAAAAAAACCATGTTCCTACTGCCATTCGTCCTTCGGAAGTGAATCGGATTTTAGGAAAAGTGGATGAACTTCAGGAAACAGCCGAAGAAATGGTAAAACCATTCTTTGTTGGCGAAAACGTGAAAGTGATTTTTGGTCCTTTTACAGGATTCAGTGGCGTAATAGAGGAAGTGAACTCAGAAAAGAAAAAACTCAAACTTATGGTTATGATATTTGAACGGAAAACTCCGCTCGAATTAGCTTTTACACAAGTAGAAAAGGAGTAGTTGAGTAGTGTTACAATTCAAAAACTCCCGTTAAACATCAAAAACAAAAACAATTATGGCTAAAGAGATTGCTGGACTAATAAAATTACAGATTAAAGGAGGGGCTGCAAACCCATCTCCCCCGGTAGGCCCTGCATTGGGTTCTAAAGGGATCAATATTATGGAGTTTTGCAAACAATTTAATGCCAGAACCCAAGACAAACCGGGAAAAATTTTACCGGCTGTCATCACCTATTATACTGACAAATCATTCGACTTTGTGGTAAAAACTCCGCCTGTTGCTATTCAATTATTGGAAGTAACTAAACTGAAAAGTGGATCGGCAGAACCAAACCGTAAAAAAGTAGCAGAAATTACTTGGGAACAAGTACAAACTATTGCTTCTGATAAAATGGTCGATTTGAATTGTTTTGAATTAGACGCAGCTATGAAAATGGTTGCAGGTACAGCAAGAAGTATGGGTATAACCGTAAAAGGTGCCTTTCCAACAACAATAAATAAATAAACTTCAATTAATATGAGTAAACTGACAAAAAATCAAAGGTTAGCTTTAGAAAAAATTGAAGCAGGAAAAACCTATACACTAAAAGAAGCAGCAGTTTTGGTAAAAGAAATTACCATTAGCAAATTTGATGCTTCAGTAGATATTGATGTACGCTTAGGTGTTGACCCACGTAAAGCCAACCAAATGGTACGCGGCGTAGTGTCGTTGCCAAACGGAACCGGAAAAGAAGTAAAGGTTCTTGCATTATGTACTCCCGATCAGGAAGCAGCGGCTAAAGAAGCTGGTGCCGATTTTGTGGGTCTCGATGAATATATCGAAAAAATAAAAGGCGGATGGACTGATGTAGATGTTATTATCACTATGCCGGCCATCATGGGTAAATTAGGTGCTTTAGGACGTATATTAGGCCCACGTGGTTTGATGCCGAACCCTAAGAGTGGTACTGTTACCAACGAAGTAGGCAAAGCAGTAAAAGAAGTAAAACAAGGAAAAATCGACTTTAAAGTTGATAAATATGGTATTGTACATACATCAGTAGGAAAAGTTTCTTTTACTCCTGAAATGTTGGTTCAAAATGCCAAAGAATTCGTTTCTACTTTGATGAAACTAAAACCCACGTCCGCAAAAGGTACTTATGTAAAGAGCATTTATCTTTCTAGCACAATGAGTATGGGTATTAAGATTGAACCCAAATCAATTGAAGAATAAAATTAAAAGTTTATGAAAAAGGAAGATAAAAGCGCTATAATAAAACAACTTGAGACAACTCTTGGTGAGTATGCTCACTTCTATTTAGCTGATATTGGTGGATTAAATGCTGCTAAAACAACTGAATTAAGAAGAATTTGCTACAAACAAGATATTAAACTTGTAGTTGTAAAAAATACATTGCTCCAAAAAGCTTTAGAAAATTCAGCTGTAAATTATGATGAACTTTACGGTTCGCTTACAGGTGAAACTTCTATGATGCTTACAAACGTAGGAAACGCTCCGGCAAAAATCATTCGTGATTTTGCTAAAGCAAATAAAACTAAAAAACCTATTTTAAAAGCAGCGTATGTTGAAGAGAGTTTCTATATTGGTGAAGATCAATTGGATGCACTCGTAAATGTTAAGACGAAAAATGAACTTATTGGCGAACTTATTGGTTTATTACAATCACCAGCCAAGAACGTTATTTCGGCACTCCAATCGGGAGGTAATACTATTCACGGCGTGTTGAAAACATTGTCGGAAAGATAAAATTTAGATAAAATAAAAAAACAAAATAATAAAAAATAAGTAAAATGGCAGATTTGAAAGCTTTTGCAGAACAATTGGTTAACTTAACAGTTAAAGAAGTAAATGAGTTAGCTCAAATTTTGAAAGACGTATATGGTATCGAACCAGCTGCTGCAGCAGTTGCTGTTGCTGCAGGTCCTGCAGCTGCCGCTGAGGTAGTAGAAGAAAAAACATCTTTCGATGTAGTATTGAAATCAGCTGGTGCAACAAAATTGGCTATCGTTAAATTAGTGAAAGAATTAACAGGTCTTGGCTTGAAAGAAGCTAAAGATTTAGTTGATGCTGCTCCTTCAGTTATTAAAGAAGGTGCAACTAAAGACGAAGCTGAAGCCTTGAAAAAAACTCTTGAAGAAGGCGGAGCTGAAGTTGAACTTAAATAAAATCGCCTGAATATCAGGTCTTTGGTTTAGATTCCCTCGTACTGAGGGATTCTAAACCTTTTTCTGTCTATAAAATAATTGAGTTCACTGCACCCAAATAACCTCTTTGAAAATGTCGTCAATAACTAAAGCTCAAAGAATAAATTTTGCTTCTATTAAAAATCAGTTGAATTACCCTGATTTTTTGGAAGTACAATTAAAATCTTTCCATGACTTTTTTCAAATGGACACTGCTCCTGAAAAAAGAAAAACAGAAGGTTTGTATAAGGTATTTTCCGAAAACTTTCCTATTACAGATACCCGAAACAATTTCATACTCGAATTTCTCGATTACTACGTTGACCCTCCACGTTATTCGATTGATGAATGTATTGAACGCGGTTTAACATACAGTGTGCCGTTAAAGGCTAAACTAAAGTTGTATTGTACTGATCCTGATCACGAAGATTTTGATACAGTAATACAAGATGTATATTTGGGACCTATCCCATATATGACATTGAAAGGAACTTTTGTTATCAATGGTGCCGAACGTGTAATTGTATCGCAACTTCACCGCTCACCCGGTGTGTTTTTTGGTCAAAGCACACATGCTAATGGAACAAAACTCTATTCAGCACGTATTATTCCATTCCGCGGTTCGTGGATAGAATTTGCTACGGACATCAACAATGTGATGTACGCTTACATCGACCGTAAGAAAAAACTTCCTGTTACCACTTTACTTCGTGCCATTGGCTTCGAAAGTGATAAGGATATTTTAGAAATATTCAATCTTGCCGAGGAAATTAAAGTTAGTAAAACCAGCTTAAAAAAGGCGATTGGACAAAAATTAGCTGCTCGTGTTTTGAAAACATGGGTTGAAGATTTTGTAGATGAAGATACCGGCGAGGTAGTAACCATCGAACGTAATGAAGTGATTATTGACCGTGAAACGGTTTTAGAAGCTCACCACGTTGATGAAATTATTGAAGCAGGAACTCAAACTATTTTGCTGCACAAAACAGATGCGAATCAAAACGATTACGCCATCATTTATAATACACTTCAAAAAGACCCGAGTAACTCGGAAAAAGAAGCTGTATTGTATATTTATCGTCAGTTACGTAATGCTGTACCTGCCGATGA
>JBMOHG010000242.1:0-5081 GCA_049317965.1 Paludibacter sp. | reverse complement strand
TTGCGCTAATGCGCCGGAAGATTGTGGGTCTTGTGCCGTAACTTGTCCCCCTGGTTTTACTGACGGGCGCGATTATCCCGATGGTCAATCTTCTCCATATTTAGCGATAGTTCAGGTTGGCAGTCAGTGCTGGCTTGCAGATAATTTAAAATGGATTGGTACTACGTCCTATGGGGATGGCATGATAGGTGTACAGCGTCCGACTGTTTATAGTTCTGCTTATCCACGGTTTTATGTGAATGGTTATGACACTGGCGTGGATGAGGAAGCAGCTGCCGCTACTTCAAATTATAGTGATTATGGTGTTTTGTATAATAGACCGGCGGCATTGGATTTTACTTAAATGTTTGACCAGTTAAACGCAGAATTACTTTGAATTAAAAATAAATTTTAAATGCTGTTTTTGATAAAATTCAAATTTACGGTCACTGCTAATTAACGTAATTTTATCTGTTATGGCTTGAGAGATGATGATGTGGTCGGAGGGGTCTTTGTGATCTTGAACCAAGTTAATACTCAGTTTTGCATAGGTATGCAAGTGCTCTTTTTTTAATGGCAAAATGCTAATTCCGAAATCTTTCTCGACCGCATTCAATAGCTCAATTTCGGTTTTCCACTGTTTTGGTTTTATCTTTTGCTTACGGAAAAATTGAACTAATTCTTTCAGACTTTCTACACTCAAATATAACGTATTTTCGGCATCCTCGAGAATTGAAAGAACATTTTTATCAAGCAATTGAATATCAGTTGCAAAATAAAGAAAAATGTTGGTGTCTAACAAATACCGCATACCACGAAATTACGAATGTGCAAATTTAATTACCTCATCTCTATCAAAACAACCTTGATATTTCATTGCAGCTTTCCAAGCTTTAGATACTTTTTTTGGTGGAGCTTGCTTAGTTGAAATTGCAGCTGGTTTATTGTTTTTAATTGTATTTGTTACCATAGTTTATTACTTATTTAATTGTGGTACAAAAGTAATCATTCTATTTATAAATAAATAATTAGAATCGTATTATTTTAAAATATTTTTCTTTTTGGGGGAACTTCTTTTGCTAGAATTGAAAAAAAACGTTTGTTTTACAACGTTGGTGCAAGTTCCGAAAAAACGGAATGTTCGTTTCACTACCACACGCTGACAAGTTTTGCAGCAGACCTGACAAAGTCTCAGGCAAAGTCTCGAAATATTAACTTCAAAAGGATTTTTTTCGACAAAAGATGCTGTAAAATAATTAAAGAAATATTTCTTTAATGTGCTTGTAAATTGAAAAATAAATCGGATATTTGTACTTTATTTTAAAAATAGCAATGTTACCATTAAACACCTTATATACAATAATTTGTCTTTTTAGGAAATCATTGCTTTTCAATAAAATTCTAGATGCGTTATACAATAAAAATTATCTATATATAAAATGAAAGAAATTAAATTCAGTCTCGTTTATCGCGATATGTGGCAATCGTCGGGGAAATATGTGCCACGCAAAGACCAATTGGCTAAAATTGCACCAATTATTATTGAAATGGGCTGTTTTGCACGTGTCGAAACCAATGGTGGTGCTTCGGAACAGGTAAATTTGTTATATGGTGAAAATCCGAATGATGCAGTACGTACTTTTACAAAACCATTCAATGAAGTTGGAATTAAAACACACATGCTCGACCGTGGTTTAAATGGTCTTCGCATGAATCCGGTTCCAGCTGATGTTCGTGAATTGATGTACAAAATAAAAAAAGCTCAGGGCGTGGATATTACCCGTATTTTTTGCGGTTTGAACGATGTGACAAATATTATTCCTTCCATACAATATGCCAAAGCTGCAGGTATGATTGCTCAGGCAACATTGTGTATAACATATTCCGAAATTCATACTGCTGAATATTACATAAATATGGCTGAACAGTTAATCGAGGCCGGTGCAGATGAAATTTGCTTGAAAGATATGGCTGGAATTGGTCGCCCCGAAATGTTGGGTAAAATTACAAAAGCAATTAAAACAGCTCATCCTCATATTATTATACAATATCACGGTCATTCTGGACCGGGTTTTTCGGTTGCTTCAATGCTCGAAGTAGCAAAAGCAGGTGCTGATTATCTGGACGTTGCCATGGAGCCACTTTCGTGGGGTATGGTTCATCCAGATGTGATTACTATTCAGGCTATGCTAAAAGATGCAGGTTTCAAAGTGCCCGAAATTAATATGAATGCATACATGGAGGCTCGCAGGTTGACTCAGAGCTTTGTGGATGATTTTTTGGGATACTTTATTGATGACCGGAACAAATATATGACCTCATTGTTAGTTGGTTGTGGGCTTCCGGGTGGTATGATGGGTTCACTAATGGCCGATTTGAAAGGTATGCACACTGCTATCAATTCTTATTTGAAAGATAAAAACAAAAAGGAACTTTCTACCGACGAATTATTAGTAATGTTGTTTGATGAGGTTAAATATATTTGGCCAAAATTGGGTAATCCACCGTTGGTAACTCCTTTCAGCCAATATGTAAAGAACATCGCATTAATGAACGTGATGTTTATTATCAAAGGTCAGCCACGTTGGAGCATGATTGATAAAAATAGTTGGGATATGATTTTGGGAAAAGCAGGAAAACTTCCGGGTAAATTGGATGAAGAAATTATTGCATTGGCCAAAAAGAATAAATTTGAATTTTTCGAAGGCAATCCTCAAGATAATTATCCAAATGAATTGCCAAAATTTATTGCCGAAATGAAAGAATTAGGCTGGGATAGGGGCAAGGACGATGAAGAATTATTTGAATTTGCAATGCATGATAAACAATACCGTGATTTTAAATCGGGTGAAGCAAAAAAGCGTTTTGAAATAGAACTTGAAACAGCCATTAAGGAAAAATTTGCTACAAGTGCCATCGAATTACCTGATTTGCGTGCATTGAAATATCCAAATGCTGAACCGGTTGTGTCGAATGCTACTGGCCGAGTTATATGGGAACTTGATTTTAATGAAGTTTCGGTAGAGCCAGTTCATGGAAAACAAATTAAAGAATACGATACGCTATGTACTATTCAAACTAATTATGGACTAGAACATATTGGCAGCTTCTGCAATGGTAGAATCGTAGGTGTTGAGAAAAAACAAGGCGATATGGTACGTAAAGGTGAAGTGTTGGCGTATATCGAACAAAATTAAGTAATTAAGATAATCTTTTAGAGACGCAATTTATTGCGTCTCTTTTTTTTAGCATGTTCTCATTCTGAACGGGTGCAAATTCCGATTTTTTTAGTTACTTGTATTTTTGACATATATTTATACAGTAAGAGGGTACCCTTGCGGATACCCTCTTTTTGAACACGAAATATAATGTTAATATCTTTACATACTGATTAATCCACCATGAGTTTGATTTGGACTGGTTTTAGTTAGCGGATTATTAGTCTGCTTAACTCTGCCGTATCTTTCCGCTTCAGAATATTTTTCCAACTTGTTTTACCAATTTGAAAAAAATGCTCCTCTTTCGGATTGCATTTTGCACCTTGTCTGTCTTCAAATCGGTTTTTACTTTACTTTATCGGGCTAAATGTATGTAGCTTCTTTCAAAACTACTTGATAACAATCACCAGATTCTAAATAGTTTCAATTTTAAATGATTTCTCATTTAATTTTTCAACTTTTGGGGTAAAGTACGTTTTTCAACTTCGCATCTTTTTACAGATTTGCAGTTAATTCACTTCAATTCAAAGTACTCAAATCACCTGTCAATAGAATTTGAAATTCTGTATATGCATTTTCATTGTTTGACAATCAAAATACCTTTGGATAAAAATCTGTTCAATATCATTTCGATCTACATGATTTACCGCTATTTGCATAGCTCCGATTTCTAATCAATGATTGTTTCTTTGCAGAACTTTCATTACATTAGAATCACCCTGGAAATCGTTCTCATCCAATGCCTTTCGGCTTAGCAACTTCAAATGGTAACCCATCCGTATTTGCTTACTTCCAACTTTTCCCGTTTCCAATTGGTCGACGCCAATCCCTTTTTATGGAGATTTCGGTATTTCCAATGTTTCCGGTTTCAAATTTTCAGCTTTCAGACTTGATAATATTTACAGCTTTATCTTTTATAGTATTACCATAATATTTCTATCAGGTTTCTACTTATACAGTTTTTTTTACTCTTGACTGTTTTACTCTGTTGGTATTATTACCAAAAAATAAAATTCGTTCAATTATAAACTCATTTAAATTATTAAATACTTAACTACCGCGACTTTTAATTTTTTTGTACTGCATCGCCTGGAACTAATAGTCACATGTTCATTACATTTCTGTTTTTACTATTGTGGCCGAAAATGATTATTAGTAACGAATTACTTTTTATTAAATTTCCATTCCGACTACCCGGCTTACCTATCTCATTGAGACAGGGTTACGTTTTATTCAAACGTACCATAATTATATCTATAGAGTCTAACCCAAAACGAATTAAAATTTTGCAAGAGACCTTAAAACTATTTACTTAGCTATACATCTCATTGCCTACTTACGTAAACAATAACGGAGATAGCTGCGTCATAATAGTCAGTTCGTTCTTTACAAAATATAATTTCAAATCTGAATTTGGTTTCAAATACTTAACTATTGACTTTTTTTGATGTATCAGTATTTCAAAGAACGTTTCAACATTTTATTTTCATGCCTAGAGTCGAAACTCATGGTGCAAATATAATACATTGAATATACGATTTGCAAGTTTTTTTGCCTGTTCTTGTGAACAACTTATCAACAAGAGTTATGAACAGGTTAATGGTTTGATTATCAAAATCATTTATGTTTTGTTGTTGATAACTGTTTTACAAGATTTCAATTATTATGGTCATTTCTTCTCATTAAATCTCTTTGGTTTTATTTTGATGATAGCTTTTTATTTGCTTATGATATTAATAGCTAAAATTTGATATTATGTTGTAGAAATTAATAATTTGGTTTTTGTGACCATCCTAAAATTTGGTTAGAACTTGATAATGTGTGAATTATACAATAAAATTTCATAGTTATGTAATTTATACAGACAAATTGTTTCGCAACTTT